>CAMDLJ010000107.1 GCA_945901665.1 Bordetella parapertussis
CTCTTGGCGTTGCGTCACATGGCGGCTGGTACCAGGGCGGCGGCGGTCCAGGTCGTGCTGGATGTCGGCCTCGCTCAAGGCCATGCCCGGTGGGCAGCCGTCAATCACACAGCCAATGGCCGGGCCGTGGGATTCACCAAAGTTGGTGACTGCGAAAAGGGTGCCAAAGGTGTTGCCGCTCATGCGATCCATTATCCCTGAGCGCCAAGATGCTCACCCTGCAAGCCGGATTCCTTTATGCTTGACCACTTGTTGACCACGGAAGTACAAAATGTCTGACGCCACCCCCTACACACCGCCCAAAGTTTGGACCTGGGACCAAGCCAATGGGGGTCAATTTGCCAACATCAACCGTCCGATGTCGGGGGCAACCCATGAAAAGTCTTTGCCCATTGGTAAACACCCCATGCAGCTGTACTCACTGGGCACCCCCAACGGGATCAAGGTCACCATCATGCTCGAGGAGCTGCTGGCCTTGGGCCACAGTGGGGCTGAATACGATGCATGGTTGGTTCGCATCCGCGACGGCCATCAATTTGGCAGCGGCTTTGTCGAGGTCAACCCCAATTCCAAAATCCCTGCGCTGATGGACCGCAGCGGTACGCAACCTGTTCGGGTGTTTGAATCGGGCGCAATTTTGATGTACCTGGCCGAAAAATTTAATGCATTTTTGCCCACCGATCTGGCCCAGCGTGCCGAATGCCTGTCGTGGCTGTTTTGGCAAATGGGCAGTGCCCCCTATTTGGGTGGCGGCTTTGGCCACTTCTACGCCTACGCACCGTTCAAGATCGAATACGCCATCGACCGCTTTGCCATGGAGGTCAAACGCCAATTGGATGTGCTCAACCAACGTTTGGCAAACCACCGCTTCATCTGTGGCGACACCTACACCATTGCCGACATGGCCATTTGGCCCTGGTATGGCGCCACCGCCAAAGGGCAAATGTATGAGGGCGGCGAGTTTTTAAGTGTGCACGAATACACCCATGTGCTGCGCTGGACCGATGAGGTGGCACAGCGCCCTGCCGTGCAGCGCGGCCGCAAAGTCAACCGGGTCACCGGCCCCTTGGAAGACCAATTGCATGAGCGCCACGATGCCCGCGACTTTGACACCCAAACCCAAGACAAACAGGCTGGGAAGGCCCCCCAATGAATGCGCCCCACCCGCTTGACTCAGCCAACCCGGCAGATGGTTTGGTGCCCACGGCAAAGGGTTCACTGGCAAGCAGTGCAACGGCCCCCATCGACGACGCCGAATGGCAACTTCGCCTCAGGTTGGCCGCAGCCTACCGCGCAGTCGACCATTTTGGTTGGTCCGAGCTGACGGCCAACCACATTTCACTCCGGGTGCGGAGCGAACCCTCAGAGTTCTTGATCAATCCCTATGGGTTGCTGTATTCAGAAATCACCGCATCCAATTTGGTTCGCATCGATGGTGACGGCCATGTGCTCACCCCCACCGAATACCCCATCAACCCGGCCGGGTTCAACATCCACGCCGCCATCCACAACGCGCGTGCCGATGCGCACTGTGTGTTGCATGTGCACACGGTTGCAGGCATGGCGGTGTCTTGCTTGAAAGATGGTTTGTTGCCGCTCACACTGGAAGGCACCGACTTTCACAACCGCATTGGTTACCACGACTTTGAAGGACCCAGCCTGGAGGTGGATGAAAGGAGCCGTTTGGTGGCTGCACTGGGCAACAACGTGGCCTTGGTCCTACGCAACCATGGCCTGCTCACGGTGGGTGAAACCGTCGACTCTGCTTTTTTGCGCATGTACCGACTGATGCTGGCCTGCCAAGTGCAAATGCAGGTGATGATGTCTGGTCAAGCATTCACCCGACTGAGCGATGACATCCTAGAAAAATCCGCACAACGCCACGAATGGTTTTTTCGCATCGGGCCCGGTGGCTCACGCATAGGTCACGGCGAATTGGATTTTTCAGCCGTGATGCGCTTGATGGCCAAGATAGACCCTTCTTACCAAACCTGACCCATCCGTTTATTTGCCAAATCCCAAAATCCCTGCCTTCATGGATCTGGGATCGCGCATTTCGCAGCGCCCTGACATCACCGCCAGGTAAAAGTCCATCAAGTGGCGGTTGAAGGTGTCGGGGTCTTCCAAGTTGTTGGTGTGCCCCGCCCGAGGCAGCACCACCAAGGAGGCACTGCGGATGTGGCGCTTCATGAGCAAAGCCGGCTCCAAGCAAGGGTCGTCTTCGTCGCCGGTGATGATCAAGACTGGCGTCTGGATGGCCTTCATGCCTTCAACCAAGTCCCACAGCGATGGCCGCATTTTCTGCACCCCCAGCAGCGTGTTGGCCGATCCCAGCGGGCTGTGCTCGGCCATTTGGGCCGCAAATTCGGCCCAACCGCGGGGGTCTTTGTTTTGAAACTGCACCCGCGTCGGTCCCATGGTGTACTTGCGCGCGGCCTCAATGGGCCCAGCTTGATGAAACATCGCCGCTGCGGCATCCGCCTCGGCCTGAAACACCGCGCGCTGATCGGGTTCGGCCCCATAACCGCAACCAGCGATGACCAATGACAGCACACGATCGGGGTGGTGGATGCCCATGTGCAAGCTGGCAAAGCCACCCATGGACAAGCCCACCACATGGGCCTGGGCAATTCCCAAATGGTCGAGCACTGCGACGATGTCTTGCACCGCCCGCGCTTGCGAGTAAGCCGCTGGGTCAGCGGGCACGTCAGAGGGCAAATAACCCCGGGCCGAAAAAGTGATGCAGTGGAAGTAACGCGAAAAAAACCGCATCTGCGGCTCCCAACTGCGCCAGTCACCCGCAAACTCATGCACAAACACCAGCGCTTGGCCCGTGCCTGCCTCTTCGAAATACAGCTTCACGCCGTCATCTGTGGTTGCAAATGCCATGTCATGCCTCCATGGGTTTGGTTTTCAAGTGGCGCCAGCCCAACAGGCCTGCCGTGGCCAACAGCATAACCATAAAAAACCAGGGCCACCATTGCAAAGACTGGGCAAACACCGCCATGTCCTGGGCAGAAAGATGCATGTCCTGGGCCAACCATGCCGTGTGCCAACCAAACAGCAAGGTCATGCCGCCGTAGGCCAGGTTCATGCTCAAGCCCCGAAAACTCAAAGCCGTGGCCCGCTGCTCAGACGGCACAATGGCATTCATATAGTGTGACAAAAAGAAGTGCAAAAAACGCATGCCCACAAACAAGGGCACCACCCCCAGCACGCCCCACCAACCCGGTGTGGCCCGGGCCGCACCCCACAAGCCCAACCACAGCAGCGCGCCCAAGCCCACAAAATTGATCACCCCACTCAGCCGCAAAGTGGCCCATTTCATGGACGACGCCAGCAACAAGCCCAACAAGGCAGTGGCGCTGCCAATCACACCCAACCAAGCATCTTCAATCCCAATCAAGCGGTAAAAGTTGCTGTTCACCGTCATGAACACACGCACCAAGCTGTCAAACACCAAGCCCACCACGATCAACGCAAAAGCGATTTGTGAATGCCAAATCCAAGCTCCCGTGCGCAAAATATCGCGCCAAGTGCCCCCGATGCTCAGCCACAAAGATTGTTTGGGTGGGGGCAGCCACGATTCAGTCATGCGCCAAGCCACCGCCAGGCAAGCCAGCGCACTGATCAAACACAAGACCACCGGCCATTTGGTCCATTGGGTGTACAGCCAAGCACCGCTGATCGATGTGAAGACCACACCGATTGCCGAATAGCGCATCAACTGGGCCATCACGCTGGGCCACAAGGTGGTGCGCGTTGCGGGGGGTAGCGAGTCATAGGCCAGGGCTTCGTCTGCACCACTGGCACAGGCCTCGGCAGCGCCGCTCAAAATTCGGTTGAAGACAAAGAGCCAAAACACCACCTCGGGCTGGCCGGGTTGCATGGCGCACAACACCAGCATCTCCAACACCATCAACACACTGGCCGCAATGACCAAGGGGCGACGCCCATACCGATCGGCCAAGGCGCCGCTGGGCACCTCCAACAACACAATGGTCACCGCCCACACCACATTGAGCGCAGCAAATTCACCCAGGCTCAGGCCCAAATCCAAAAACAAAATGGTGAAGATCGGGTAGTAAAAACGGGCATTGAACAACACCCGAAACCAAATGAACAAACGCGCGGTGGCAGACATGGGCAAGAAAGGATCAATCAAGGGTTGCATCCGTGAACCACCCAGCAGGGCCTGAGGCTGCAGTCAGGCTTGCACCAAAGCAAGAAGATCGATGGGGGAACAAGTCGCGCGCGGGCTCAGGCCTGGGGCACAGGCGTCGATGAGCCTGGTTCGGTGGGCCAATCGCGGATGTAGGCTTTGAGCATCTTGTTCTCAAAGTTTTGGCTGTCGACCACGGTTTTGGCCACATCGTAAAAGCTGATCACACCCATCAGCATGCGGCTGCTCATCACCGGCATGTAGCGGGCATGGCGCTCAAGCATCATGCGGCGCACCTCATCGAGCTCGGTCTCGGGTGAGCAGGTCAAGGGGTGGTCGTCCATGGCCCCGCGCACCGTGGTGTCGCCCACTTGACCGCCATTTTTCACAATGGCCAAAATCACCTCGCGAAAGGTCAGCATGCCGGCCAAATCGCCATGGTCCATGACCACCAATGAGCCCAGGTCTTTTTCGGCCATGATTTCCACCGCGCGTGACAAAGGCTCCAAAGGCGCCATGGTGAACAATGTGCTGCCCTTGACGCGCAAAATGTCGCTGACTTTCATGGATGTGCTCCTTGCTAGGGGACCGTGGCCACCTGGTATTTATGCAAGGAATATAGCCCACAATGGGCTTTGAAAACCGCTTTTTCCACTGCGTTTGATGAGAGAACCCCATGCCTGGTTACGCCGACCCCCACTTTGACACCCTGAGCCTGCATGCGGGCGCCGGGCCCGACCCCAGCACGGGTGCACGCGCCGTGCCCATCCACCTGAGCACATCGTTTGTATTCGAGTCCAGCGAGCATGCGGCTTCGTTGTTCAACCTCGAGCGCGCAGGCCATGTGTACAGCCGCATCAGCAACCCCACCACCGCGGTGTTCGAGCAGCGCATCGCTGCATTGGAGGGCGGCATTGGCGCGATCGCCACCGCCAGCGGCCAAGCCGCGCTGCACCTGAGTGTGGCCACCTTGATGGGCGCGGGTTCGCACATCGTCGCCA
Organism: Bordetella parapertussis; assembly: GCA_945901665.1. The sequence continues at coordinate 5,164 of CAMDLJ010000107.1, forward strand.
GCTCCGCTTTGTATGGCGGCTCGCACAACCTGCTGCACTACACCCTGCGCCGATTTGGCATTGAGACCACCTTTGTCAAACCGGGCAACATTGACGCTTGGCGGGCCGCCATCCAGCCCAACACCAAGCTGCTGTTTGGCGAGTCGGTGGGCAACCCAGGCTTGGACGTGCTGGACATCCCCACCATTTCGCAAATCGCCCATGACAACGGCGTGCCGCTGTTGGTCGACGCCACTCTAAGCACACCTTATTTGATCAAGCCCCTGTCTTTGGGCGCCGATTTGGTCTACCACTCGGCGACCAAGTTTTTGAGCGGCCACGGCACGGTGATTGGTGGCGTGGTGATCGATGGCGGCTCGTTTGATTGGGAGGCCAGCGGCAAATTCCCCGAACTCTCCGAGCCCTACGAAGGTTTTCACAACATGGTGTTCACCGAAGAGAGCACGGTGGGTGCGTTTTTGCTGCGGGCGCGGCGCGAGGGCTTGCGCGACTTTGGCGCCTGTTTAAGCCCGCATTCGGCGTGGCTGATTTTGCAAGGCATGGAAACGCTGTCGCTGCGCATGGATCGCCACTTGGCCAACACCGAAAAAGTGGTGGCGTTTTTGGCGGCCCATCCCCTGGTGTCGCGGGTGGGGCACCCTCTGATGCCCGACCACCCCAGCCATGCTTTGGCACAAAAATTATTGAAGGGTGGCGCATGCGGTGCGGGCTCTGTCTTCAGCTTTGACATCAAAGGTTCCCGCGCACAGGGCCGTGCGTTCATTGAAGCGCTGAAAATTTTCAGCCACTTGGCCAATGTGGGCGACAGCAAATCCTTGGTGATCCACCCTGCCAGCACCACGCATTTCCGCATGAGCGACGAGGCACTGGCGCAAGCCGGTATTGGTGCGGGCACCATCCGTTTGTCGGTGGGTTTGGAAGACGCCGATGATTTGATTGACGACTTGAAGCGGGCCCTGAAGGCCGCCGAAAAAGCCGCTGAAAAATCCACCACACCAAGCCAGGGGGCCGCATGAACGTCACCTGGCCCGGTTTCAACGTTTATGCCTACACCGGCGGCAAAAATTTCAACCCAGAGCAACCCACCGTGGTGTTTGTCCATGGCGTGCTGTGCGACCACAGCGTGTGGGTGCTGCAAAGCCGCTATTTGGCCCACCACGGGTGGAATGTATTGGCCATCGACCTGCCAGGGCACGCCCGCAGCCAAGGAACCGCTGCGGCCAGTGTCCAAGAGGCGGCCGATCAAATCATCGCCATGCTCGACGCCGCCAGTTTGGACCGGGTCGCTTTGGTGGGGCACAGCTGGGGCTCGCTGATCGCTTTGGAGGCCGCTGGGCGCTTGAAGCAACGCGCCACCCATTTGGCCTTGATTGGCGCGGCCTTCCCCATGCCGGTGGCGGCACCCTTGTTGGCGGCATCGCTGGCCGATCCTGACAAAGCCATTGCCATGATCAATGTGTTTTCGCGCGCCACCTTGGCCGCACCCCCGTCGGCCATGGGTCCAGGCACCTGGGTGCATGGGGCCAGCACCGCTTTGAACCGCCGGGTATTGGCCAGCAATCGCGAGGTCAACTTATTGCACCGAGGCTTTACCGCCTGCGACATCTACGACCAAGGTTTACAAGCCATGGCGGACTTGAACTGCCCGGTGTTGTTCATCAATGGCGCGTTAGACCTAATGACCCCACCCAAAACCACGCAGGCCTTGATCGAACAAGGTCAGCAAACGGGCAAAAAAATACACGTGGCCACCGTGCCCATGGGCCACCACCAAATGAACGAGTCCCCCGAGGAGACATTGCAAGCCCTGCGCCAGTTTCTGCGCTGATCAGCCCAGCACTACAGCGCATCGGCCAAGCGCAGGCCTTGCCAGCGCGCCCAAAGCGCTTGGTTGGCTGGCACATCGGCCAACAAGTAGCGCGACATCAAGGGCGCCAAAGGCAATTGGCTGGGGTCGGCCAACCACACATAGCGAGGCGCTTGCGCCTCATCGCTGGGCACCAAACGGCCCACCCAATCTGCATCAACCATGGTGGTCAACACCGCTTCCACCTCGCGGGGGTCTGCTTGCAATTGGCTCGCCAATTCCAGCACCGCCAGGCCATGGGGTGCTGTGCCGCGCTGCTGAATCAATTTGCGGATGACCTCCAAAGCCAGTTGAAACATCCACCCTGGTGAACTGCTGTCGCGCACCGCGCCGCTCAGCCAGGCAGGCAAACTGGCCACGGCAACGGCACCCACCAGCACAATGACCCAAGTGATGTAGATCCACACCAACAAGATCGGCACCGTGGCAAATGCACCGTACACCGCGGCAAATGTGCCCACCTTGGCCAGGTACTGGGCCAGCGCCCATCGCGCCACCTCCAGCACCACAGCGGCCAACACACCACCCCACCAGGCGTGGCGGGCAGGGACATGGGTGTGGGGCACGTATTTGTACAAAGCGCCAATGCCCACAGCGGTGAGCCCAAACTCCAGCACGTCCAAAATAAAGCGCAACCACGCTTGCCCCGGCCCCCAACTCTGCCCGCCCCAGGTGAGCGCAGTGGTCAGCATGAACAAACTGGTGGCGAGCACCAAGGGGCCCAGGGTCAAGGCGGCCCAATAAATCAACACCCGCTGCCCCCACGGTCGCGCTTGGCGCACCCGCCAAATGGCGTTCAGGGTGCGGTCGATGGTGAACACCAGCGCGACCGCAGAAAACAATAAGGCCACAAAGCCCAGAAAGCCCAGGCGGCTGGCCTTGCTGGTGAACTGGGTCAAACTGCGGGTGCTTTGACCTTCACCACCACCATTGCCTTGGTGCCGTTGTTGACGGTGGCCTTGGCGGTGCTCACCGCGTTCCCCTTGTTTGGCCAGTTTCAAACCGTGTTGCAGCGTTGGTTGGT
>CAMDLJ010000108.1 GCA_945901665.1 Bordetella parapertussis
GGCTTGGAGGCAGTTTGCGCAGAACCCACAAATAAAACCGGTAATTGGGGTTGTTCATGTTGATTGAACCTTTTATTAAGAGGTTATTTTAAGGTGCTTGGCCAAAACTATTAGAATATCAACACCGAGGAGCGCTGCACCAACTTCAAAACTGAAGATGTGAGGCTCGGAACCTTTTCCAACTGCGCTCACCCACTGACAACGTGAGGTGAGCACCTCGGTCCTCCAAGTGCTTATTTTCCTGCGTCGGTGGCCCTGAACCTTTTAGGAGCCTCGCATGAATGCATCTTTAAAACCTGCCCAAACCACTGATTTCCACGTCGCCGATATGAGCTTGGCCGACTGGGGTCGCAAAGAAATCAAAATCGCCGAAACCGAAATGCCCGGCCTCATGGCGATTCGCCAAGAGTTCGCCAAGGCCCAGCCCTTGAAAGGCGCACGCATCACCGGTTCGCTGCACATGACCATCCAAACGGCGGTGCTGGTTGAAACACTGCAAGCCTTGGGCGCCCAAGTGCGTTGGGCGTCTTGCAACATTTTCTCCACCCAAGACCATGCCGCAGCCGCCTTGGTGGCCAATGGCACACCGGTGTTTGCCTACAAGGGTGAGACCTTGGTCGACTACTGGGATTACACCCACCGCATTTTTGAATTTGCTGCCAAGGGTGCTGAGGGCGAAGGCCCCAACATGATTTTGGACGACGGTGGTGATGCCACGCTGCTCATGCATTTGGGCAAGCGCGCTGAAACCGATGCATCTTTGTTGAACAACCCCGGCAGCGAAGAAGAGATTTGCCTCTTCAACGCCATCAAAGCCAAATTGGCCATCGACCCCACGTGGTATAGCCGCAAAGGTGCGCAGATCATCGGCGTGACCGAAGAGACCACCACCGGCGTGTTGCGTTTGAACGAAATGGCCGCCAAAGGCAGCTTGATGTTCCGCGCCATCAACGTCAATGACTCAGTGACCAAGAGCAAGTTCGACAACCTGTACGGTTGCCGCGAATCATTGGTGGACGCCATCAAGCGCGCCACCGACGTGATGATCGCCGGCAAAGTGGCTGTGGTCGCCGGTTACGGCGACGTGGGCAAAGGCTCTGCCCAAGCCCTGCGTGCCTTGAGCGCCCAGGTGTGGGTGACCGAGATCGACCCCATCAACGCATTGCAAGCGGCCATGGAAGGCTACAAAATCGTGACCATGGAATATGCCGCCGACAAGTGCGACATCTTTGTGTCTGCCACTGGCAACAAAAACGTGATTCGTTACGAGCACATGGCCGCCATGAAAGACGAAGCCATCGTTTGCAACATCGGTCACTTTGACAACGAAATCGATGTCTCTTCTCTTGAGAAATTGAAGTGGGACGAGATCAAGCCCCAAGTCGATCACATCATCTTCCCCGACGGCAAAAAAATCACCTTGTTGGCCAAAGGCCGTTTGGTGAATTTGGGTTGTGCCACTGGCCACCCCAGCTTTGTGATGAGCGCGAGCTTTGCGAACCAAACGATTGCTCAGATTGAGTTGTTCACCAAGCAGGGCGAATACGAATCTGGCAAGGTCTACGTGTTGCCAAAGCACCTGGACGAAAAAGTGGCACGCTTGCACCTTGAAAAAGTCGGCGCCATGCTGACCGAGCTCACCGAAGAGCAAGCCGCTTACATTGGTGTGAGCAAAGCTGGCCCTTACAAAGCCGACACCTACCGCTATTGATCGCGGGTTTTCGCTGGCGCCACGCGGTGCCAGCGGGTCAGGATCGCGCCGATCCGTTGTGGATCGAGCGCGGTTTGACGGTGCCTCTTTCGCTGGCCCAGCGGGCGTTTGCCGCTGGCGCTGGCCCATGTGAGAGGTATGGATGTGGGCTCAGCCCCGTTGATGGGGGCGATGGCAACCGAATATTTTTGACCCACGCTTGAAGGGCCGCATGAGAACCCCACAACCTTTCCCTATCAGCTTTGAATTCTTTCCCCCCAAAACACCTGTGGGTGAAGAGAAATTAAAACAAGTGCGCGTCGAACTGTATGCGGCGCGTCCGGCATTTTTTAGCGTCACCTATGGTGCTGGGGGCTCCACCCAGGACGGGACTTTGCAGCAAGTGCAGGCCATCTTGGCCGATGGACATGACGCGGCACCGCATTTTTCCTGCATCGGTGCCACCCGCGACAGCGTACGCGCCCAATTGGCACAGTTCAAGGCAGCCGGCATTCGCCGCATGGTGGCGCTGCGCGGCGATTTGCCCAGCGGACACGGCACCTTTGGTGAGTTTCGTTATGCCAGTGATTTGGTCGCCTTCATCCGTGCTGAGACGGGTGACCATTTCCACATCGAGGTGGGCTGCTACCCAGAGGTGCACCCCCAGGCCAAGTCACCCGAGGCCGACATCCAAGCCTATGTGACCAAGGTGCGGTCTGGTGCCAGTTCAGCGATCACCCAGTACTTTTACAACAGCGACGCCTACTTTCGGTTTTTGGAAGAGGTGCAAGGCCTGGGTGCCGATATTCCGGTGGTGCCTGGCATCATGCCCATCATCAGCTCTACCCAGTTGATGCGTTTTTCAGACGCCTGTGGCGCAGAAATCCCGCGTTGGATTCGCTTGCGCTTGCAGGCCTTTGGCGATGACAGCGCATCCATCAAGGCCTTTGGTTTGGATGTGGTGACCGACTTGTGTGAGCAGTTGCGCCAAGGTGGGGCCCCGGGCTTGCACTTTTACACCATGAACCAAAGCACAGCCGCCTTGGCCTTGGTTCAGCGATTGGCCTGAGGAAAATTTCGCCTTCCCCAGTTATGGGGCAAATGGCTGATTTTTAGCCCTTGCGAGGAGCCTGAGAGACTTGGTAATCGCACTGGCGAAAACAGACTTTTCCAGGTCTGCCTCACCGTTCATCGAAGCTGAGCACCAGGTCGGCGCTGGTGGGGCGGGCTTGACAGGTCAACACAAAGCCTTGGGCACACTCTGCGGTGGTGAGGGTGAAGTTTTTGTCCATGTGCGCGCTGCCTTGCATCACTTTGGCGCGACAAGTGCAGCACACACCGGCTTTGCAGGCGAAAGGCACATCCAAGCCAGCTTCGACGGCGGCGTCGAGCACCGCTTGATGCGGCGGCACGGCCAGCACATGGGCTTTGCCGTCGAGCACCACCGTGACCAGGGGCCCATCGGGTGCCAAGTCCGTCTCCACCAAGACCGGCCGCGCAGGGGAGCTGCTGGTGAAGCGTTCGCTGTGGATGCGCTCGGGTTTCACACCCGCTTGGCGCAGCGCGGCTTCGGTGTCTCCGATCATGCCTTCAGGACCGCACACAAACACCTCTTCCATGCTGGGCACTGGCAAAAAAGCATTGATCAAGGCTTGGACTTTGGGCCCGTCGATGCGGCCTTCGAGCAAGGGCACTTCTTGGGCTTGGCGCGACAGCACATGGATCAAGGTGAGGCGATCGGTGTAGCGGTCTTTGAGGTCTTGCAAGGCTTCGTTGAACATCACGCTGCCCATGCGCCGATTGCCATAGACCAAGGTGAAGCGGCTGTGCGCCGAGGTCTCCAGGCTGTGGCGCAGGATGGACAAGATGGGTGTGATCCCCGAGCCGGCAGCAAACCCCACCCGGTGAACGGCGCGGGGTCGGCGCACGCCAAAGCGACCGTCGGGCGGCATGCAAGCCAGCACCGTGCCCGCTTGCAACTGGGTGTTGGCCCAGGTGGAGAACAGGCCTGCGGGGACTTGGCGCACACCCACGTCGATGAGTCCGCTGTGGGCCAATTGCGCGGGGGTGCTGCAAATGGAATAGTTGCGCCTTGTGTCTTGTCCGGCCAAGTTGGTGCGCAGGGTGAGGAATTGGCCGGGTTCAAACGCAAAGGTGCTGCGCAAAGGGTCTGGCACGTGCAGGCTGATGCACACCGATCCCGGCGCGTCGGGGGTGATGCGGGCCACGGTCAGGTCGTGAAAGCGCGGTGGGTTGCTCATGGGGGTGGCACGGTTTCAGTGCGGCTTGAAGTGGTCAAACGGTTCCAAACAGGCCAGGCATTTGAACAAGGCCTTGCACGCGGTGGAGCCAAAGTGGGAGACCTCGGTGGTCTGGGTGGAGGCGCAGCGCGGACAGGCCACGGATGAGGGCGTGATGGCGCGCACAAAGCGCAAACTGTGCTGATCTGTGCTTGCCGCACTGGCGCAAGGCGGAGCGATGCCGTATGCGCGCAGTTGGTCGTGGGCTTGGGGGGTCATCCAGTCGGTGGTCCAAGCGGGTGCCAGTTGCGTCACAACCTGTGCGTTGTGACCGCTCTCCAGCAAAGCTTGGCGCACATCGTCTTCGATTTGGTCCATGGCCGGACAACCGCTGTAGGTCGGGGTGATGACCACTTGCCAGTGCGAGCCGTCGCGTCGCACATCGCGCAAGATGCCCATGTCGCGCAAGCTGACCACCGGGATTTCTGGGTCGGTGAGCTGCTCCAAGACCGCCCAGATGGCCGCGGCTGTGGCATCTGTTTGCGCCTCGTGGGCAACAGAAGCATCGCATTCGGCCAGGCCCAGACCCGCCAGCTTGGGGGGGAGGGTTGCGTTGGTTTTCACTGGTGCATCACCAAACGGCTTGTGGATGTGCGCGGGCCAGCGACTGCATTTCACCCAGCAAGTAAGACAGGTGCTCCGAGTGGATGCCGTTTTTGCCCCCCGATACAAAACCGGTGGCTGGGCTGGCTTGCAACTGGGCCAGTGCAAGGGTGGCCGACAGTTGCTGCTGCCAAGGTGCTTGCAAAGCATCCAGGTCCAGGCCGATACCGGCGTCCATGGCGGATTGCTCCGCTGCGCTGGGGCCCCAAAATTCTTGCGCATAGGGCAGAAGGTGATCGAGCGCGGCCTGGGCGCGGGCATGCGATGCGTCGGTGCCGTCGCCCATGCGCACCACCCAATCGTGGGCATGGCGCAGGTGGTAACGCGTTTCTTTGATGGCCTTGGCAGCGATGGCGGCGAGGTGTTGATCGGGGCTTTTTTCAAGTTGCGCCCACACGCCCACCATGAGGTTGCTGAACAAGAAGTTGCGCACCATGGTGGTGGCAAAGTCGCGATCTTGGCGGGCGCTCGGGGCCATGGGTCCGTGGTGCGGCAACTCGACCAAGGTGTAGTTGCGAAACGCTTCGGGGCCACGCCAATAAGCCAAGCTGTCTTCGCTGGCCTGTGGGCCCGCTTGCAGGGCCGCCAGGCTGTAGAGCAGGCGGGCTTGACCGATCAGGTCCAGGCTGTTGTTGGCCAGGGCGATGTCTTCCTCGAGGGCTGGTCCGTGGCCACACCACTCTGCATTGCGTTGGCCCAGCACCAAGGCGGTGTCGGCCAGTTGCAGCACATAGGCCAGTGGTGCCAGGGTGCAGGCGCTTGTGCTCACATGTGCCCCACGTCGTCAGGGATGGCGTAGAAGGTCGGGTGGCGGTAGATTTTGTCGCCCGAGGGGTCAAAAAACTCAGCTTTGTCGTTGGGTTCGCTGGCGGTGATGGCGCTGGACGGGACCACCCAAATGCTCACCCCCTCTTGGCGCCGGGTGTAGACATCGCGCGCCAAGCGCAAAGCATGGCCCGCGTCGCTGGCGTGCAAGCTGCCGCAGTGCTTGTGCTCCAAGCCTTGTTTGCTGCGCACAAACACCTCCCACAGCGGCCATTCGCTCAATGGTTTGAGGGGCTTGGGTGTCTGGGGGTCGGTGCTCATGCGGCCTCCTTCAGGCTGCGCGCTTGTTCTTTCTGGGCATGGGCCAAAGCGGCTTCGCGCACCCAAGCACCGTCGTCCCAAGCCTTCACCCGCGTGGCCAAGCGCTCTTGGTTGCACGGTCCGTTGCCATTCACCGTGGCCCAAAACTCGTCCCAATCGATGGCGCCGTAGTCGTGGTGCTGGCGTTCTTCGTTCCATTTCAAATCGGGGTCGGGCAGGCTCACCCCCAAAGTCTTGGCTTGCGGCACGGTGGCGTCCACAAAGCTTTGGCGCAAATCGTCGTTGCTGATGCGCTTGATGCCCCAGCGCTGGCTTTGCGCTGAGTTGGGGCTGTCGCTGTCGGGCGGTCCAAACATGGCCAAACATTTCCACCACCAGCGGTTGACCGCGTCTTGAACCATGGCTTGTTGCTCGGGCGTGCCTTGCATCATCACCATCAGCGATTCGAACCCTTGGCGTTGGTGAAAAGACTCTTCCTTGCAAATGCGCACCATGGCGCGGGCATAGGGCCCATAGGAGCAGCGGCACAGCGGTATTTGGTTCATGATGGCCGCGCCATCAACCAACCAACCAATCACGCCCACATCGGCCCAAGTCAAGGTGGGGTAGTTGAAGATCGAGCTGTATTTGGCTTTGCCGCTGTGCAAGGCTTCGAGCATTTGGTCGCGGCTGGTGCCCAATGTTTCGGCGGCGCTGTACAGGTACAGACCATGACCACCTTCGTCTTGCACTTTGGCAATCAGGATGGCTTTGCGTTTCAAACTGGGCGCACGGCTGATCCAGTTGCCCTCGGGCAGCATGCCCACAATTTCGCTGTGCGCGTGTTGGCTGATTTGGCGCACCAGCGTTTTGCGATAGTGCTCGGGCATCCAGTCGCGCGGTTCGATTTTTTGTTCTTGACCGATCTTTTCGTCAAAGTGCGCTTGCAAAGCGCTGTCGCTCAGCGCGGCACGGGGGGCAGCATCGTGCTGGGCGTCGGGCAGATCCAGGGCTTGTGTGTACATGGGCGTCTCCTGCGGGCGGGTGCCCGGGGGTGGCCTGCCAGTATAGCCAGTTAACCAACCGATCGGTTGGTTAACTGGCTGGGTCCTCAGTGCGTGCCGCCGATTTCCAGGCTGTGGGTGGCGTGCCCGTCTTGGCCCATCAGCTCCACCATGTCGGGCAAGGCGGCTTTGAGTTGCTCGTTGAGCGTGTAAGGTGGGTTGATGACAAACATACCGCTGGCGGCCAGGCCCGGTCTCTTGGGCTTTCCGTCGCTGCCCAAAGCGTCACCGGCGCTGGCTTGTTGGCCTGACTTGATGGTCAAGGTGGCATGCAGCCAAGGTTTTTGCGATTGCAAGCTGAGGGTTTTCAGGCGCTTGGGCAAGTCGTGCGCCTCCATGCGCGGAATGATGGGGTACCACACAGCATACGTGCCGGTAGAAAACCGTTTGAGGCTGTCTTGGATGCATTCACTGACCCGGGCATAGTCGGTTTTGATTTCGTAGCTGGGGTCGATCAGCACCAGGCCACGGCGCGAAGGTGGGGGCAAAAATTTCCGCAAACCCACAAAGCCGTCTTCGCGCAGCACCGCGACTTGACGCCCGACACGCAATTGCTCGACATGGCCGGCCAGTGCCCGGACATCGGTGGGGTGCCACTCGAACAGCTTGATTTTGTCGTTGCGCCGCATCAGGTGCTGCATCACAAAGGGTGAGCCCGGGTAGACCTTGTAAACGTCGTCCGGATTGAAGCTGGCCAACACATCCAGGTAATCGCGCAACGCTGGTGCGGGGGCTTGCTGGCGTTGCACCAAGCGTCCCACCAGGGCCAACAAGCCTTCCAGCGACTCACCGCTGGTTTGCGCAGGGGCGCCATCCAGCCGGTAAAGGCCAGCACCGGCATGGGTGTCAATGGCACATAAATCGGCGTCTTTGGCGCACATGTGCTTGAGGATGGCGATCAATACCGTGTGCTTGAGCACGTCGGCATGGTTGCCTGCGTGGTAAGCGTGGCGGTAACTGAACATGCGCCGATGGTAACTGCTGGTGTCTGTCCACCGTGCCAACAGGGGCGGGCGGCGCTTGGGGGCGATCAGAAGACATCCCCAAGGGGCGCCGCCACTGATGCGCGCCTGCCCGGTTTTGTGCGGTCTTTGGCTGAGGTCGGGGAGGGCTGCCAATGGGTAGCCTGACTTTTGTATAATGGAGAGCTTTCGCAGCGCTTTGTAGCCCCGCGGCGAAACATTCAATCCCACCTAAGAGGTTCTCGTCAGAAGAACGCCGACCGTGGAAAAGGGCCCGCCAAACCGTTTCTATCAAGGAAAACCATGTCCACTTTCAGCGCAAAACCCGCTGATGTGAAGCATGAGTGGTTTGT
>CAMDLJ010000109.1 GCA_945901665.1 Bordetella parapertussis
GGCTCTGGGCATGGCTACGCCACTTGGAGCCTGGGCTTGCAGCTTCAAGTGCCCTTGGGGGCGAACTTGCAAGGACGCGCAGATGTGGCCGCTGCCAATTTGCGCCGTGAAAACGCTTTGATGGCCATCAAGGCGCTGGAGGTGCAAATCAGCAACGACATCGATACCGGTGTATACATGCGCAACAGTGCCATGGAGCGTTGGATCCATTGGCAAGAGGTTGCCGTGCGCGAACAACTGCAACTCGATGTGGAGCGCAAAAAATTCAATGCCGGGCGCAGTGAAATTCGTGAAATATTGATGCGTGAAGAAAAAACCATCAATTCGCGGTTGATGGTGATCGAGCAGCAATTGGCCCACGCCAGAGCACAAGTCATTTTGGAGTCGGCACAAGGCATATTGCTGCAGCGCTGGCCTTCCTGAACACGGATGTGGATGAAATGACTGCTTATCCGCCGCCACCTATCGCGTTCTGGTGGACGCTGTGCTGGTGCTTGGCATGCGTTCACCCGGCCTGGGCGCAAACCGTGGCGCCTGCGCCGCCCAAAGCCGCCCCAACGCTGGCCTCCCCAGCCCCCAGTACCGCAACGCCCAGCACGACTGCACCCGTTGCTGCTGGCGCGAGCGCGCCCGGGGTGACGCAGGCCCTGAGAGATGTCAAGCTCAGCATGACCGTGGCTGGACGCATTGATGGCATGTTGGTGCGCGAGGGCAGCCGGGTCAGCAAAGGGCAGGTGCTGATGTACCTGGATAAAACCCTGGAGGACTTAGAGGTGCAACGTCGGCGCTTGCAACTGCAAGACCTGGCCAAGCTGGAAGAGTTGCGCCAAAAAGAAAAAACCCTGGCCACCCAAGTGGCCGCGCTGGCGCCTTTGCTGCTCAGCGGCGGCATCTCGCGCAAACAGGCCGAAGACGAAGAAATAGCCCTGGGCTCAGTGAGTGCCGAGCGCAAAGCGCTCGAGGCCGGCAAAGAAAGAGAGCGCATCGAGCTGTTGCTGGCCCAAGAGGCCTTCGAGCGACGCCATTTGCGCGCCCCTTTTGACGGTGTGGTCACCAAAGTGGCCTTGCGGGTGGGCGAAAGCATTGGTGCCCATGAACCCCTGGTCACTTTGGTCGACACCAGCCGGGTTCGTTTCATGGGCACGGTGGCCGCACGCACTGGCACCAAGCTCCAGGTGGGGGCGATGGTCAACATTGAGTTGAGCATGGACGGACAGGTCAAGCGCAGAGCGGCCAAGGTGGTGTTTGTCTCGCCAGTGGCAGACCCTTCCAGCGGCTTGTTGGAAGTGATTGCAGAATTTGAAAACTTCGATGGATCCGTGCGGCCAGGCATCAGCGGCCGCTTGTTGTTGTAAGGCCAGCGCAAATGAACGCCACCTCTCAACAAGCCCGTGCGGCCCTCGCCCAAGCCGACCCCAGCCAGGCCAAAACATGGGCCCGCTTGGCGGCGCTCGAAGAGCCGGCACCTATTTTCTGGGAGCAGTACATCCAAGCCGTGGGCCAAAGCTTGCAAGCCCGCCGTGTCTTGTTGTTGGTGTCGGGCATCGGTCAACCTTGGAAGGCCTTGGCCCAATGGCCAAGCGACGCTGTGGAAGTGGCCGGCGATGCCGACGGCATCTTGCAAACCTTGGGCCGCGCATCGGTGTCTGAACCTCGGGTGGAAACCTTGTCCAATGGCGATCAGGCCTTGGCTTTGCGTTTTCAGTCCTCGGCCCTGGGCACGCACCCTGTGGCCGCTGTGGTGGCCTTACAGCCAGCGCGCCTGGCCAGCGAAGTTTCCGATTTGATCGCTTGGGCACAAGAGGTGGTCTTGGTGCCCCAGTCCTACGCACACCACAACGCCCAGCGTGACCCAGGCACCCTGTCGCATCCAGCGCAGTCGGCTGCGGTGGGTGTTGATGAGCCGCATGCCCAGCGCTTGTATGAAATATTGCGCCTGCAAATTGCACTCACCCGACAAAAACGCTTCATGCAAATGGCTTTTGAGCTGTGCAACGCGCTGGCGGTCAAATGTGCCGCTGACCGTGTCTCCCTGGGATGGGTGGAGGGGCCGTATGTGCGCTTGACCGCCATCAGCCATGTGGAGAAATTTGACCCCCACGCCACCCTCAGCCGCGCTTTAGAGAGCGCGATGGAAGAGGCCGCGGATCAAGCACAGCCTTTGTCATTTCCGCTGCCCGAAGGCTCACGCCAAGTCAGCCGGGCCCATGAGTCTTACGCCTTGATGCAGGGCGTGGCGGCGGTGGTGAGTGTGCCTTTGCGTGGCGATCTGGCTGTGCAAGGTGTCATCTGCCTGGAAAAGCGCCATGGCAGATGGAGCGAAGACGAGTTGTGGGAGCTGGGCCTGGTGGCCGAGTTGGTGGTCCACCCCATGGCCGATTTGAAAGCCCGTGACCGCTGGTGGGGCGCGCGCTGGGCCGGGGCTTTGAAGACCGCTTTCCAACAAAGCATCAGCCCCAAGCACAGTGGTTGGAAATTGGCGGGTTTGTCCAGCCTGGTGGTGTTGCTGTTGCTGTTTGTATGGCCCTGGGCTTACCGGGTCGATGCGACCCTGACCCTGCGCAGCAAAGACCTGTTGTTCATGCCAGCCCCATTCGATGGCTACTTGCGCCAAGTGCAGGTGGAAATTGGCGACAAGGTGGAAGCGGGTCAGGTGCTGGTGCAACTCGATACCCGCGATTTGGTGCTTGAAGAATCAATGGCCGAGGCCGATGTGTTGCGCTATGGCCGCGAAGCCGAAAAAGCCCAAGCAGCGCGCCAACTGGCTGAAATGCAAATCAACCTGGCGCGCCAGGAGCAGTCGGCATCCCGCTTGGCGCTGGTGCGGCATCAGTTGCAACATGCCAAAGTGACCGCCCCGCATGCTGGTGTGGTGGTGGAGGGCGAGCTGAAAAAAAACCTGGGCGCGCCTTTGCGCAAAGGCGATTTGTTGCTCAAGTTGGCGCACACCGATGACACCTATTTGGAGTTGGAAATCGATCAAGTCGATGTGCACGAGGTGCGTGTGGGGTCCACCGGTGAATTTGCTTTGGTCGGTCGCCCCGACCAACGCTTTGCGATCCAGCTCGAACGCATTGACCCAGCCTCTACCTTGCGCGAAGGCCGCAACATCTACTTGGCGCGGGCCAAAGTGCAAAGCCAAATTCCCCCTTGGTGGCGACCCGGCATGGGCGGCTCGGCCCGCATTGACGCGGGCGATCGCCCGCTGATTTGGGTGTTGACGCACCGCACGGTTCGGTTCTTGCGGGAGTTGTTCTGGGTATGAGCATGGACGAAGCCAGCGGCCGCACCTACAGCGACACATGGCACCGCGTGGCCAGTGTGCGCGCTTGTCTGCGCAGCAGCGTGCGCGCCCATAAGCAGGTATTTCGTGGCGAGGAATGGGTGGTGCTGCGCGACAGCTTGGGCAGTGATTTTTTTCGGGTCACCGCGTCGGCCTATGCCTTTTTGAGCCGCATGGGCCCACAACGCACCATTGACGAGGTGTGGACCGAGTTGATCGAGGCCGAACCCGAGCAGTCATTGACCCAAGAAGAGGTGGTGCAGTTGCTGGGCCAACTGCACCTGTCCAATTTGTTGCAATTTGACCGGGGCGCAGCGGCTGCCAGTTTGTTCGAGCGTCTGCGCCAACGCCGCAGCCGTGAAATCAAAGCCGTTTTGTTGGGCTTCTTGTCCATCAAATTGCCATTGCTGGACCCTGACCGCTGGTTGGAAAAAGCCTTGCCATTGATCCGCGTGGTGTTTGGCCCGGTGGGCGCGTGTGTCTATCTGGCACTGATCCTGTGGGGCTTGAAAGCCTTGGCCGATGAGTCCGATCACTTGTTCGACCAATCCGCTGGTTTGCTCGCGCCCGCCAATTTGGGCCTGTTGTACATCGGCATGGTGATCGCCAAGCTGGTTCACGAATTCGGCCACGCGGCCGCTTGCAAGCGTTTTGGTGGCGAGGTGCACAAGATGGGCGTGATGCTGCTCATGTTTGCACCCTTGCCGTATTTGGATGCGACCGCGAGTTGGGGTTTTCGCAGCCGCTTTCAGCGCTTGTTGGTGGGTGTCTCTGGGGTGCTCAGCGAATTGGCAGTGGCTGCAGTGGCCGCCATCATCTGGGCCCATTCAGCCCCCGGCGTGGTCAATGCCCTGGCCTACAACGTGATTTTTGTGGCCAGCGTCTCCACCGTGTTGTTCAACCTCAACCCGTTGATGCGTTTCGATGGCTACCACATGTTGGTTGATTACCTGGACGTGCCCAACTTGTTTCAGCGCTCGCGCGACCAACTCAAGTACCTGGGTGAGCGCTGGATTTTGGGCATCAAAAATGTGCAACCCGTCGCCCGCACATCCACCGAAGCCATGCTGTTGCCCTTGTACGGCGCTTTGAGCTTGGGCTATTGGGTGGTCTTGATGTCCACCATCATCTTCTTCATCGCCGAGCAGTACTTGGACCTGGGTGTGGCCTTGGCTTGGTTCATGTTTTTCACAGCGGTGGTGTTGCCGCTGCTCAAGTTCTCCAAATACCTGTTGTCCAGCCCCAAGTTGCAGCACCAACGCTTGCGCACCTGGGGCATCACCGCTGGCATTGTGGGTGCCAGCCTGGGTGTGCTGGCAGCAGCGCCCATGCCCGATCGGGTGCGTGTCAAAGGGGTGATGCAAGCCACGCTGTCGCGCGAGCTCTACAGCGACTCGGGTGGCGCTTTGGTCCAGTTGCTCGCCCGACCTGGTCAATGGGTGGCGGCAGGCCAAGTCTTGGCCCAGTTGGAAAACCCTGAGTTGGCGTTTGAAATCACGTCGGTGCAACAGCAGCGCGAGCAACTGTTGGCGCAAGAGTTGCAGGCCATTTCTGCCGCCGTGGCCAACCTTGAGCCTTTAGAGCGCCAGCGCGAAGCCATGGAGCAAAAGCTCGCCGAGTTGTTGCGCCAACAGCAAGCCTTGACGGTGTTCTCGCCCATCGATGGCATTTGGAGCGCCAGCGAACTCGACGCCAGCCGTGGCCAATGGATCGGTCGGGGTGGCAGTTTGGGAACGGTGGTGGATGACCGCGAATGGCGTTTTGTCGCTGTCTTGCCGCAAATCAATACCCATTTGTTTGAAGCCGGCGTGTTGAACACTGAAATTCGAATCCGTGGCCAGCAAGAGATCAATCTGCAAGCGGGCAAAACCGAAGTCATGCCCTTTGAGCAAGGTCAGCTGCCTTCACCCGCGCTGGGCATGCAAGGTGGGGGCGAAATCGCGGTTCAAGCCAGCGACCCCAAAGGTCTGTCGGCTGCCGAGCCATTTTTTCGCATCCAGGCGCAGTTGCCGTCACCCGATGCGTTGGGGTCCGACCCCGAATTGCGCCGTTTGCATGGCCGCGTGGGAACGATGCGCATCACCTTGCCCGATTCACCCTTGTTGTTCCAGTGGGAGCGCAGTTTGCGCCAGTTCTTGCAACGGAAGTTCCGCGTATGAACGCCCTGGACATTTCCATGCCACCCATGGGGACCACGCCTGCAACGCTGCGGTCTGCACCGATGGAGAAATTGCGTGCCTTGGACAAATTGCCCGAGGGCTTGGATGCCTGGGTTGACCGTGCGCAAGGTTGGCTCCAGCGCCGCCCCCACCAAGCCCAATACCTGCGGGCGCAAGCCCTGGCCTGTGCTGAGCAGTGCACCGCTTATGCCGACATGGATGACGCTGCTTTGCAACTGGCCTTGGTCGAGGCCCGTGAGCATTTGCGCCGTGACCCCATCCATGCCAAGGGGCATTTGATCCATGCCTTGGCCTTGGTCGGGCAAGTGGCCAGGCGCGTCAAGGGCATGCAACCCTACCCCGTTCAGTTCATGGGGGCTTTGGCCATGCACCACGGCTGGCTGGCCGAAATGGCCACCGGTGAAGGCAAAACCCTGACCGTGGCACTGTCGGCGATTTTGGCGGGTTGGAGCGGCCGACCGTGCCACGTGATCACCGCCAACGACTATTTGGCCGAGCGCGATGCGGCCAGCATGCAGCGCTTGTATGACGCATGTGGTATTAGCCTGGCTTCGGTCTATGAAGCGGTCCAAGCCCAAGAGCGGCCGCGTTTGTATGCCGCTGATGTGGTGTATGTCACACCCAAAGAATTGCTTGCCGATCACTTGCGCGACCAACTCGCTGCGGGCACTGGTCGCGATGAGCAGTGGCTGAACTTCCAGCGCTGGATGGGGCACACATCAGCCACCCCCCAAGAGCCCACTTTGTTGGTGCGCGGTCTGCACACGGCCATCGTGGACGAGGCTGACAGCGTGTTGATTGACGAGGCGGTCACGCCCCTCATATTGTCGGCGCGCCGACCCAGCCGGGGTTTGAGCGAGTCGGTGGTGTTGCTGGCGCAGCTGGCCCCCACCTTGGTGGCGGGGCAAGATTACGAGAGCATCACCCGCACCCGCAGCGTGCAACTGCGCGCCGGCGCCATTGCCGCCTTGGATCAATTGGCCCCCCAACTGCCGCCCGTATGGCGGCCCGGCCCCAGGCGCGAAGAATTGCTGCGCCAAGCCTTGCAAGTGCATTGTTTTTTTCGGGTCGGTCACCAATACCTGGTGCACGAGGGCGAGATCGTGTTGCTCGACGAGTTCACGGGTCGCATGACACCCGGGCGCACCTTGACCGCAGGTTTGCACCAAGCCGTCGAGGCCAAAGAGGGCTTGACCATCACCGACCCCAATGAGTCCATGAGCCAAATGAGCTTTCAGGCTTTTTTTCGGGGCTTCAGCCGCTTATCGGGCTGCTCAGGCACGGTGTGGGAGGCGGTGGACGAGTTGTGGCGCGTCTACCGCATGCGCGTGGCACGCATACCCACCCACCGCCCGCGCCTGACCATCAACTTGCCCGCACACATGATGGTCACTGCCGAAGAAAAATGGGCGGCCGTGGCGCAAGAAGTGATGGCCGTGCAACGCACAGCCCGTGCCGTGTTGGTCGGCGTGCGCAGCGTGGAATCCAGCGAAACCCTGGCCCGCCTGTTGGCCGACCAACAAGTACCGCTGTCGGTGTTGAATGCGGTTCACCATGAGGAGGAAGCCTCCATCGTGGCCCAAGCGGGGCTACCGGGGCGTGTCACGATTGCCACCAACATGGCTGGCAGGGGCACCGACATCCAATTGGACCCTGTGGTGGAAAAAAATGGCGGCTTGCACGTGATCATTGCCGAGGTCAACGAGTCCACCCGCATCGATCGACAACTGGCCGGACGCTGTGGCCGCCAGGGCGACCCGGGCAGTGTGTCTGTTTACCTGTGTTTGGCCGACAACTTGGCGTTGCGTTTTTTGCCGACCTTGGCGCGCCATATCTTGGTTTGGTTCAAAGCCCATTGGCCCAGCGTGTTGCCCGTGTTCGCCCGCCCCGTATTCATTTGGGCCCAGCGCCGCAGCGAGCGCGACGCCTTTGAGCGCCGCTTTGCCGTGTTGCGCAACGACGATTGGCTGGCCTCGGCCCTGCCCTTTGACCGCCGGGGGGGCGCATGAGCCAGCATGCCACCGACTTTCAGGTGCCTTGGCCCACGTGGCGAGCGCCTGCCGTGAAGGCCCTGCGCGCCATGTTGGGTGAGATCGAAGGCTTGGTCATCACGGGTGGCGAATCTTCGGTGAAATTTTCTCCAGGCACAGTGGCGTCGGGCCGCTGGTTGGCAGGTTTTTCCCCCGCAGGTGTGTCGACACAGCGCTTGATGACTTTGCCCGAACGCTTGGGCATGCCCCAGGCCTGGGCGCAGCGGTTTCGCAACCAGTGCCACGCTGCCCGGCACATCTACCTCGCGGTTGAGCAATCCCCATCGCAGGTGGTGGCCAAGGTTTATCTCGAGCATGCCTTGCCGGTGATGGACCTGCGCCACCGCGCGCCGCAGCAGCGCGATGTGGCTTTGCACATCGAATCGTGCAAGTGGCGCTGGGACGCGCCGCAAGACACCCTGCGCTGCACCGAATATTGGCGCTTGTCGGGAATTGACGGCCCTGGCATGGTGGCCTTGCTGCAAGAAGACCAAGACGTCGCCCCGGTCTTGCGACCGGTGTATGCCAGCGTGGCTGAT
>CAMDLJ010000110.1 GCA_945901665.1 Bordetella parapertussis
TGCGCCACCTCACGGTTCAAAAGAAGAAGGCCGACACCGGTCCTTCCTCGATGATGAAGAGTGTGGAACGCGAAGAGGCCCGCAAGGCCCAACAAGCGGACTTTTCTGCCTGAGGTTGAGCGGCTGGGTGTGAACCAGTTGGTTTTGACGGCGCGCATCGCGGAGGTCAGCCCTTTGCGGTACACCCCAGCGGGATTGCCAGTTTTGGAGTTGCGACTTGAACACGAGTCAGAGCAACAAGAAGCAGGAACCCCGCGGACGGTCAAAACCTCTGTCAAAACCATTGCGGTGGGCCTCATGGCCGAACGCATTGGTCACCAAGCCCTCGACAGTTGTTGGTTGTTCAAAGGCTTTTTGGCCACCACCCGCAACGCCAAGCACCCTGTTTTTCATTTGCAAGATTTTCAGCCCAACACATAGGAGGCCCAAGCCATGGCCACGTTTAAGAAATTCAACAAAGACAAGCGCCCCAAGCGCAACACCCAATCCCTGCTGTTCAAGCGCAAGCGGTTTTGCCGTTTCACGGTTGCTGGTGTGGAGGAAATCGACTACAAAGATGTCGACACCTTGCGCGACTTCATTGCCGAAAACGGAAAAATCATTCCCGCGCGCCTGACCGGTACCCGGGCCATTTACCAGCGCCAGCTCAACACCGCCATCAAGCGTGCACGCTTTTTGGCCATGTTGCCCTACAGCGACCAACACAAAATCTAAGGGGTCACAACATGCAAATCATATTGCTCGACAAGGTGGTGAACCTTGGCAATTTGGGTGAAGTCGTCAAAGTCAAAGACGGTTATGCCCGCAATTTTCTGATCCCCTCGGGCCGCGCTCGCCGCGCCACCGCTGACGCCATCAAAGAGTTTGAGGTGCGCCGCGCTGATCTGGAAAAGGCTGCCGCTGAAAAGTTGGCCCAGGCCCAAGCTGCTGGCGAAAAATTGGCGGGCACCACCGTCAAGATGACCCAAAAGGCTGGTGTGGATGGTCGTTTGTTTGGCTCAGTGACCAACTTCGACATCGCCGAAGAGTTGGTCAAAGCGGGCTACTCCCTGACCAAGGCCCAGGTGCGCATGCCCCATGGCCCCATCAAGGTGGTGGGCGACTCGGCAGTCAGCGTGTCCCTGCACACCGACGTGGTGGTGGAAGTCAACGTGTCGGTGTACGGCGAAACCGCCTGATCCAGCGCCAGACCCTGAAGAGGCCGTTGCTGCATGCAACGGCTTTTTTATTTTTGACGCCCAGTACCTGTCAATGCGACGCCATTGGTGGAAAGCTCACTGGCACAGGCATGGGCCCCTTTGGGCGAATACTTTCAGACTCAATTGGCGGCTTGTCCCCTGCCTGTGCACCCCTTTTGCACAGGTTTGTGCAGTGACAGTGCTTTACAGGGGCTTTACGATAGTGTTTTACGAGGAATCCAATGTCAGCTGTTTTTTCCAGCATCGAAGAGCTCTCCAGCAAAGACCGGCAAGTGGCGCAGTTGCGCATCCCGCCGCACTCCATAGAGGCCGAGTCCAGTGTCTTGGGCGGGTTGTTGCTGGACAACTCGGCCTGGGACCGCATTGGTGACATGCTCCAAGACGGCGACTTTTACCGCTATGAACACCGCCAAATTTTTGCGTCTCTGACGGCCTTGATCAACACCAGCCGCCCAGCCGATGTGATCACGGTGTTTGAGCATTTGCAAGGGGTGGGCAAGGCGGAGGAGATCGGTGGCTTGGCTTACCTCAATGCCTTGGCCCAGTACGTGCCCAGCGCCAGCAACATCCGCCGCTATGCGGAAATCGTGCGCGAGCGTTCGATCTTGCGCAAATTGGTGTCGGTGAGCGATGAAATCGCCACCCAGGCCTTCAACCCCCAGGGCAAGCAGGTTTCGCAAATCCTCGATGAGGCCGAACAAAAAGTGTTCAGCATTGGCGAAGAGGGTTCGCGCATGCGCCAAGGCTTTCAGGCCATGAACACTTTGGTGGTGAGTTTGATGGACCGCGTCCAGGAGATGGCCGATAACCCCAATGACATCACCGGCGTGCCCACCGGGTTTTATGATTTTGACCGAATGACCTCGGGCTTGCAGCCTGGAGACCTGGTTGTTTTGGCAGCCCGGCCGTCCATGGGGAAGACCGCTTTGGCCATCAACATTGCCGAGCATGTGGCTTTGCAAGAGCAGCTGCCCGTGGCGGTGTTCTCCATGGAGATGGGCGCCAGCCAGTTGGCGGTGCGCATCGTGGGCTCCATCGGCCGCATTGACCAAACCCATTTGCGCACCGGCAAACTCACCGACGAGGAGTGGCCGCGCTTGACCGAAGCGATTGAGCGTTTGCGCGACGTGTCCTTGCACATCGATGAGACGCCTGGCCTGAACACCAGCGAGCTGCGTGCCAATGCCCGGCGTCTGGCGCGCCAGTGCGGCAAGATGGGCCTGATCGTGGTCGATTATTTGCAGCTGATGTCGGGCTCGAGCAATGAGTCCGACAACCGCGCCACCGAACTGGGCGAGATTTCACGCGGTTTGAAAATGTTGGCCAAAGAGTTGCAATGCCCGGTGTTGGCTTTGTCTCAGCTCAACCGAAGCGTTGAGACCCGCACCGATAAGCGGCCCATGATGAGCGACTTGCGCGAGTCTGGTGCGATCGAGCAAGACGCCGATGTCATCATGTTCATCTACCGCGATGACTATTACAACAAGGACTCCAAAGAGCCGGGTGTGGCCGAGGTCATCATCGCCAAGCAGCGCAATGGCCCCACCGGAACGGTCAAGCTGACCTTCCTCAAGCACATCACCAAGTTCGAGTCTTACGCGGCCAGCTCCAACGGCGATTATTGATGCCTCAGGGTGTCAAAGGGCATCGCTGGCAAAGTCGGCCAAACGAGAGCGCTCGCCACGGGCCAAGGTGATGTGTCCGCCATGGGGCCAACCTTTGAAGCGATCCACGGCAAAGGTCAAACCCGATGAGCCTTCGGTCAGGTAAGGGGTATCGATTTGGGCCAAGTTGCCCATGCAAATGATTTTGGTGCCGGGGCCGGCACGGGTGATCAGGGTTTTCATTTGCTTGGGCGTGAGGTTTTGCGCCTCATCAATGATCACGATTTTGTTCATGAATGTGCGCCCGCGCATGAAGTTCATGCTCTTGATCTTGATGCGACTGCGGATCAACTCGTTGGTGGCGGCGCGTCCCCACTCGCCAGCCGAGGTTTCGGTTTTGGCCAAGGCTTCGAGGTTGTCGTCCAAGGCACCCATCCAGGGGCCCATTTTTTCTTCTTCGGTGCCGGGTAAAAAACCGATGTCTTCACCCACACTGACGGTGGCGCGGGTCATGATGATCTCGGTGTAACGGCGCTCGTCCAACACTTGGGTCAAACCAGTGGCCAAGGCCAACAGGGTTTTGCCTGTGCCAGCGGTTCCGGTGAGGGTAACGAAGTCGATCTCAGGGTCCATCAGCAGGTTGACGGCGAAGTTTTGTTCGCGGTTGCGCGCATTGATGCCCCACACCGCATTTTTCGGGTGGGTGAAGTCTTTCAAGGTTTTGAGGGTGGCGGTTTTGCCCCGCACCTCGGTGACCCGGGCGTACATGCTGGGCTCGCCTGGGGCCTCAAAATAAACGAACTGGTTGATGTGCAAACTGGGCACGATGGGGCCACTCACCCGGTAGAAGGTGTGGCTGGCACTTTGCCAACTCTCGATGTTTTTGGCATGCTTGACCCAAAAATCTTCACTCAGGCTCAATGCGCCCGAGTAAAGCAGATCGCCATCTTCAAGGGTTTTGTCGTTTTGGTAGTCCTCGGCCGCCAAGCCCAAAGCGCGGGCTTTGACGCGCATATTGATGTCTTTGGAGACCAGCACCACTTCGCGCGGCGCATGCAATTTGCGCAAGGCTTCGACCACGCCCAGGATTTGGTTGTCTGCTTTGCCTTGGGGCAGGCTGCTGGGCAGAGAAACCTCTAGGTGGCTGGTTTGGAAAAACAACCGCCCACCCACTTCTTTATGCCCGGTGCTGTTGAGCGCCAGGCCCAGGGCCATGTCCGCCCCTGGATGGGCCGCCAAACTGTCCAGGCTTCGGCTGGTTTGGCGCGCGTTGCGGGCCACTTCGGTCATGCCCTTTTTGTGCCCATCGAGTTCTTCCAGAACGATCATGGGCAGAAAAACGTCGTGCTCTTCAAAACGGAACAAGCACATGGGGTCGTGCATCAGCACATTGGTGTCCAGCACAAAAAGTTTGGCCGGACCGCTTGGGGCTTTCTTCTTGGGCTTGGGTTCGGCTTTGGCAGTTTGTGAGCCCTTGTCAGCTGTTTTGCTGATGGGGCTTGGCAACGATTTTTCCAAGTAAAGAACCACATTCGGCGCTGCTTGGGGTGCGCGTGTTGGTGAAGATGGCTCCGAGCGTTTTGCTTTTGGGGCGTGTTGCTGAGACCGTTCGGCGGTGGACGCCGTGTCAGGGGAGCTGTCCAGGGTGTCGGTGCGAAGCAGTGCAGCGCGTTTGCCAGGTGGTGGGGGGAGCGGCATGGTCGGGTTTCAGGTGGGGTGGAGGGTAAGGTTTTAGAAACGAAAAAGCCGCCAGATAAATCCGGCGGCTGAGGTATCAGGTCGATACAAAAATACAGGCTCCAAGGCGGCTGAAAGTCTAAGCTGATCGATCCAGGGGCATGAAAAATGCGGCGGATATCAAGCGATCTTTTCGGCTTTTTTGAGCGCTTTAACAGACTTTAAAACCTCGTCAATGTGGCCAGGCACCTTGAGCCCACGCCATTCTTGTTTGAGCAAACCGTCAGCGCCAATCAAAAAGGTGCTGCGCTCAATGCCCTTCACCTTTTTGCCATACATGATTTTGTTTTTCACCACACCAAACATGTGGCACATTTTTTCTTCGGTGTCGGCAATGAGTTCAAAAGGCAATTCCAGCTTGGATTTGAAATCATCATGGGATTTCATGTTGTCTCTGGAAACGCCAAAAACCACTGCGCCGGCTTTGGCAAAGTCTTTGTATTTGTCCCGAAACTGCATGGCTTCTGTGGTGCAGCCAGGGGTGTTGTCTTTGGGGTAAAAATACAAAATCACCATTTGGCCATGGTGAGAAGTGTTGGAGACTTTCAGCCCCCCTGTGGCATTCGCTTCAAATTCTGGGAGGGGTTTGTTGACAACGATCGCCATGGTTTCTTGATCTCTTGAGACAGTGGGGCAGCAGCGTGGTGACACATCAACCGGCCAACTGTCATGTTTGGCACAGGTACCGCAGCAGTGAATTTTAACGCCTTTTCCCCTCAGGGCAGACCCTGGGTGTCAGTCTGGCCTTTGCACGATCAAAGCCGCGGCCACATGCCGCCCCTCGCCGGCCAAAATGTTGTAAGTTCTGCAAGCGGCCTGGGTGTCCATGGTTTCTATCCCCAAACCCATTTGGATCAAGCCTTGCAGGCAATGGGCCGGTGGAAATTGCAAGCGCCGACCGCTGCCAAAAATCAGCAGTTCCACCCCCATGTCGCATACCGTTTGAAAATGGGCCGGGCTCAAGTCATCTGGGTGTTGGCAAGGCCAATCTAAAAGTGCCCCTTTAGAGTTGATGATCAAGCTGTGGTGAACTTTTTCCCCATTGATGGCGATCCAAGCTTCGCCATAGCCGGTCACGGCCAAGACATCCATGCGATCGGGTTGAAGTTTCATGGGGGCAATGAGGTGGAAGTATGGTCAAATTATAGGTTTTAGCCACGTCTGGCCGACGGGAGCCCCATTGAAGACCATTGCCAAATCTGAAAAGCTGTCCAATGTTTGCTATGACATTCGCGGGCCAGTGCTCGATCGTGCCCGGCAGATGGAGGAAGAGGGGCAAAAAATCATCAAGCTCAACATTGGCAACTTGGCCGTGTTTGGTTTTGATGCACCTGAAGAAATTCAGCAAGACATGATCCGCAACTTGCCCAGCGCAGCGGCCTACTCGGACAGCAAGGGCATTTTTTCGGCCCGCAAAGCGGTGATGCACTACACCCAGCAGCAGGGCATCAAAGGGGTGGCGCTGGAGGATATTTACCTGGGAAACGGCGCCAGCGAATTGATCGTCATGGCCACCAATGGCTTGCTCAACAACGGAGATGAATTGCTGCTCCCGGCGCCAGACTACCCGCTGTGGACAGCTGCCGTGAGCTTGTCGGGCGGAACACCCGTGCATTACATGTGCGACGAGGCCCAGGGTTGGATGCCCGATTTGGACGATATCCGCGCCAAAATCACCCAGCACACCAAAGGCATTGTGGTGATCAACCCAAATAATCCAACGGGGGCTTTGTATTCGGATGCCTTGCTGCAAGGCATCGTGGATTTGGCCCGGCAGCACGGCTTGGTGATTTTTGCCGATGAGGTTTACGACAAAGTGCTCTACGACGGGCATCGACACACAGCCATGGCCAGTTTGTCCACCGATGTCTTGACCTTGACCTTCAATTCTTTGTCCAAGAGTTACCGCTCGTGTGGTTACCGTGCGGGATGGATGGTGGTCTCGGGCGATAAAAAGCCAGCCCAGGACTACATCGAGGGTTTGAACATGCTCTCATCGATGCGTTTGTGCGCCAATGTGCCCGGCCAGTCGGCAATCCAAACCGCTTTGGGTGGATATCAAAGCATCAACGATTTGGTCAAGGAAGGTGGGCGTTTGCGGCGTCAGCGCGATTTGGCCTATGAACTGATCACCGCCATAGAGGGTGTGAGCTGCGTCAAGCCCAGCGCCGCTTTGTACATGTTCCCCAAACTGGACAGGCGCATTTACCCGATAGAAGACGATCAGCTGTTTATCCAAGAATTGCTGCAAGAAACCAAAGTCCTGCTGGTCCAAGGGACAGGCTTTAACTGGCCAACCCCCGATCACTTTCGCATCGTTTTTCTTCCCCACGAGGACGATTTGCGTGAGGCCATTGGGCGGATTGCCACATTTTTGACCCAATACAGAAAGCGTCACGCATCATGAAAGCGATTCAAGTGGGCCTGCTGGGCATTGGGACCGTGGGCAAAGGCACTTTTGAAGTGCTCCTGCGCAACCAAGAAGAGATTCAAAGCCGCGCGGGCCGTGGCATTGAAATCGCCATGGTGGCCGATCTGGACACCGACCGCGCCCGCCAAATTGTGGGGCCCCATGTCAGCGTGGTGAACGATGCGCGTGCGGTGGTGGCCAACCCTGATATTGATATCGTGGTGGAACTCATTGGTGGCTATGGGATTGCCCGCGAGTTGGTCATGGCTGCGATTGATGCGGGCAAGCATGTGGTCACCGCCAACAAAGCCTTATTGGCTGTGCATGGCACAGAAATTTTTGAAGCTGCGCACCGCAAGGGCGTCATGGTGGCCTTTGAGGCGGCTGTGGCGGGGGGCATTCCCATCATCAAAGCCCTGCGCGAGGGTTTGACCGCCAACCGCATCCAGTGGATTGCGGGCATCATCAATGGCACGACCAATTTCATCTTGTCGGAGATGCGCGACAAAGGCTTGCCGTTTGACGCCGTGTTGAAGCAAGCCCAGGCGTTGGGCTACGCGGAAGCCGACCCTACTTTTGACATTGAAGGTGTGGATGCTGCGCACAAAGCCACTTTGATGTCGGCCATCGCCTTTGGCATTCGGGTGCAATTTGACAAGGCCTATGTGGAGGGCATTACCCATTTGGAGTCCAAAGACATCACCTATGCCGAACAGATGGGGTACCGCATCAAGTTGCTGGGCATCACCAAGCGCGTGAGCGCCGGTGTGGAGTTGCGGGTGCACCCCTGTTTGGTGCCCACCAAGCGCTTGATCGCCAATGTGGAAGGGGCGATGAATGCGGTCATGGTTCAGGCCGATGCCGTGGGCACCACTTTGTACTATGGCAAGGGCGCGGGCAGCGAGCCCACGGCCAGTTCTGTGATCGCCGATTTGGTCGATATCACCCGCTTGCACACCGCCGACCCTTTGCACCGGGTTCCCCACTTGGCCTT
>CAMDLJ010000111.1 GCA_945901665.1 Bordetella parapertussis
GGCGGGTGGGCCATGTTTTGCTGATCGCCGTCGCCGTTTTCGGTTGCGCCATGGCCTTGTTCGCCGTGTCCACCCATTTTTGGTTATCCATGCTGGCCTTGGCCATCAGCGGTGCGGCCGATACTGTGAGCGTGGTGATCCGCATGACCTTGATGCAACTGGAGACGCCCGACGAGATGCGCGGCCGGGTGGGTGCGGTCAACTCGATTTTCATTGGCGCCAGCAACGAACTGGGCGAGTTCGAATCGGGCGCTGCCGCCGCGTGGCTGGGGCCGGTCATGGCCACCTTGGTCGGTGGCCTGGGCACCATCCTGGTGGCCTTGATGTGGCTGCGTTTGTTCCCTAAGCTGGCGCAAAGGGACAAGCTGGAATGAGCCATGGGTCTGGCAAGCTCGCCCGCTTGCGCTTGTACAGCTTGTGCTTTTTGGCCCTGTCCGTGAGCCTGGGCGTGGCCTTGGTGTCTTTGGCCAAATTGATGCTGCTGATCGCCGTCCTGCTTCAACTGTTGTCAGAGGTGCGCCAACAGCACCGCGCCAATGCCCCCCAACCGGCGGGCACACTGCCCTGGCCCAGCAGCCTGTGGTGGGGCGCTGCCGCCTTGCTCTGGATGGGCCTGTCCATGGCTTGGAGCTCAGCCCCTGCCGATGAAGCCTGGTTATCTTTGTCGCGCCATGCCCGGTGGTTGGTCTTGCCAGCCGCTTTCTACCTCTTGCGTGCGGGCACCCCTGCGTGGCCCGTCTTGCAATGCCTGGTGGCTGGGCAACTGTTTGTGTTGCTCAGCTCCTGGCTGATGGTGCTGGGCATCCCCCTGCCCTGGGCCATTTCGGTCATGAGCCCCGACAACGCCGTGGTCTTTACCAGCACCATCGAACAACCCATCACCTTCACCTTGATGATGTTGGTGATTTGGTATTTTCGCGATCAATGGCCTGTGCCATATCGGCGTTTGGCGGTGTGGGCGGTCATGGCCCTGACCAGTGCCAATGTGCTGCTGGTGGTGACCGGTCGCACCGGTCAAGTGGCTTTGCTGCTGGCCTGGGTCTTTATTTTGCTGGGGGTTTTGCCCCGTAACTACCGCTGGAGCGTGCTGCTGCTGCCCGTGTTGGTGGCCTTGGGCGTGGGTTTGGGCTCAGAGCGCATGCAGCAACGCTGGCTCAAAGCCCAGACAGATGTGTTGGCCTTGCAGCAAGGGCCATTGAAGGAAGAAAACTCTTTGGGCTTTCGCATCGACGCATGGCAAAAATCGGTACAGGCCGTGGCTGAAAAACCCATCCTGGGCCATGGGGTAGGTGCTTGGCCGCAGGCCTACGTGGCGAACGGCGGCACCATCCCCAAAGCCACCGATCCGCACCAGCAATTTTTGCTCTGGGCGGTGGAGAGTGGGATGGTGGGTATGGCTTTATTTGTGGGGTTTTTAACCCTGTTGTGGCGCAATGCAAAAAAGCTTGATTCGACTGCGTGCTGGTGCTTGCGCAGTGTGGTGGCCATTGAGGTGCTCACCGGCTTGGCCAACAGCACCTTGTTGGGCGCAGGGATTGGGGAGTTTTTCCTGTTGTTGTGGGCCGGCTTGCTGGCTTATCGACCCCTTCCAGCCAAGGTCTGATCACAGGGGCTTTTGCCGCCAAGCCAATGCGGCGCCCAACAGCAAGGCACCGGCTGAAAACACCAAACCACGGGCAAGTCCGCCAGGGCCGTCCGAAATCCACCCCACCACCACCGGCCCGATGATTTGCCCGGTGGCAAACACGATGGTGAAGGCGCTGATGCCCGTGGCCCATTGGGATGCGGGAAGGTTGTGCCGAACCAAGGCCGTGCTCGATGCCACCACTGACAAAAAAACCGCACCAAACAACAGGCCCGAGGCCATCACCGCAGCGTCATGCGCCGTCAGTGCAGGCACGATGGTGGCCAGGCCCAACAAAGCGTTCAGTGTGGCCATGGCTCCCCCCGCCTTGGCCCGGTTGAGCAAGCCCGACCACAAGCGCGAAGACACCACAACAGCGCAGCCCAACAAGGCATAAAACACCATCAATGCGCTTTCGCTTTGCCCTTGTTCGCGCAACAAAGCCACCACAAAAGTCATGTAGCCGATGTAGCCCACGCCAAACAGGCCATACCCAGCCAGGGCATATGTCAGGCTTGCCCAAGAAAAGGCCCTTGGGGTTGGCGTGCTTGGGTTGGGATCTTGGTGCAGCCAGCCTGAGCGTTGCCACACAGCGCAGCGCTTCAAAGGCCACCACATGGCCACACAACACAAGGCGCACACCACACTCAGCCACCACCAAGCCCAGACCCATGGGTGGGCCACGCCCTGCGCCTGTGCCAGGGCCATGACCGGCGGCAGGGTCCATGCTGACAAGATGATGCCCCAACCCGTGCCACCGTAATACAAGCCCAACAACCAACCCGCACTGGGGGGATGCACATTACCCAAGCGTGCCGCCAACAAGCCACCGGCGACAAACACCCAGGCGCTGGACAGGCCAGCCAAACCGCGTTGGAGCAGCAAGGGTTCAGCTTGTGTGAAAAAGCCGCTCAAGCCCATGAACACGCTGGTCAACAGCGCACCGGCCAAGAACACCTGCACCGCATCCCAGCGGCGCAGCATGCGCGGCAAAGCCATGGCCCCCAGCAAATAACCCATTGCGTTGGCGGTGTTCATGGCACCGGCCAAGGTGTAACTCCAGGCCAAATCTTCCCGCATGGGCGGCAACAACATACCGTATGAAAAACGCGCCATCCCCAGCGAAATGGCCGCCCCCAAAGACAACGCGAAGGCCATGCCCCAGAGACTTCGCACCGAGGGCATGGTCATGTCAATGCATCAACGCTGGGGATTGAGCACGAAGTCGTATTCCATCAAATAACTGCCGTCGGCTTGCTCGACCCAATCGGTGACCAAAGATTGGCGCACGCCAAACACGGCGTCGGAGTCAAGGTATTTGTCGTGGTCGCGAAACACATGGGTGATCAGTCGCTCGTAACCGGGCGCTTCCACCATGAAATGCAAATGCGCGGGACGCCACGGGTGGCGTTTGGTGGCGTTGAGCAAGGTGCCCACGGGGCCATCGGTGGGAATGGGATAGGCCTCGGCCAAGATGGTGGTGAAATGAAAATGGCCTTGGTCATCTGCCTTCAAAATGCCGCGTGCTTGGGGCTGTGACAGGTTTTCGTACTGCACATCGTATTTGCCATCGTCATCGGCTTGCCAGACATTGAGCTTGGCGCCTTTGACAGGCTCGCCGCCCAAGCCCTTGACCTGGCCACGCACCAAACACTTTTGGCCTGAAGCGCCATTGGAGACATCTGCGCCCAACTCAAAATGCGGCGCGTTTTCCAAAAAGAAGGGGCCAAACACCGTGGGCTCGGTGCAACCGGCGGGTTTGTCTTGGTTCATGGCAATGGTCAGCATGGACAAACCCAGTACATCGCTGAGCAAAATAAACTCTTGCCGCACATCGGTGCACTTGTGCCCCGTGGCCGTGAGGTATTGGATACCGTAAAACCACTCCTCTTCGGTCAACTTCACATCGCGGGCGAAGTTGTGCAAATGCGTGACCAGGCTGGAAACAATTTCCTTCAGGCGCGGGTCAGGCGTATTGGCAAAGCGGGCCAGAACGGCCTCGGTGATGGTGTCTTGGTTCAGATTGCGCACGGTTTACTCCTGGTGAATGCCTGCGGATTGTTCAACCACCTTGATGATGGCGGCGTAGTCTTGCTCGGCCCATCCTTGGGCCAGGGCCGACTGCATCATTTGGCGGGTCATGGCGGTTTGCAACAAGGGCACCTGCAAGGCGTCGCCCTCGGCCAAAATCAAATCGATGTCCTTGAGCATTTGCGGCACGGTGAAAGTGGGTGTGAAGTCGCGCTGAGACAACTGCACAGATTTGGCTTTCACAATCGGCGACGCGACAGCGCTGGCACCAATGACTTGCCACAAGTCGGCCCAAGCCAAACCACCCTTGCTGCCCAAGCTCAAGGCCTCGGCGAGCATGGCGCTGGTTTGCCCAATCATCAAGTTGATGACCAGCTTCATCAAGCGGGCTTGCTCGCCCTCACCCAAATAAAACTGCACCGTGCCCCAGCCTTTGAGCATGGGAGCCACCCGCTGCCAAGCCGATGCTGGGCCAGAAGCCATCAGGGTCAACTGGCCGGCCTCGGCCATGTGGTTATTGCCAGATACCGTGACGCGCAAATAGTCACACCTGGTGGGCTCGAACAGGCTGGCCACCGCAGCCGATGCAGCCACCGACACCGTGCTGGTGTCGAGGTAGAACCCGCCGGGTTGCAGGTGCTGCGCCACCCATCCCCCAACACTTTTCAGCGCTGCGTCATGGGGCAAGGAAGACATGACGCCATCGGCTTGGGCCATGGCGGCAGCCACGTCTTGGGCCACGCCCAAGCCCGCCGCCCGGGCCAAATCCAAACGCAGCGGGTCGGTGTCGTGCACCTGCACCGCATGACCAGCGGCCAACAAGTGGCTGGCCATGGGCAAACCCATCTTGCCCACCCCCAAGAAGACCAACTTCATGCGACGGCAATCGCAGTGAGGGGCATCAATTGGCTTTCAGGCCTGCGGCCTTGACGATGCGCGCCGCCGTATCGATTTCGGCCCTGATGTAAGCGTTGAAGGCGTCGGGTGCCATGGTGAATGGGTCTGCGCCCAGCTTGGCCATGCGCTCCTTGATGTCTGGGCTGGCCAAAGCCTTGAGGGCCTCCTCATGCAATCGCTTGACCAATGCTGGGGGCGTGGCACTGGGCACGATCATGCCCACCCAAAGGGTGTAATCCGAAGCGGGCAGACCGGCCTCAATGCTGGTGGGCACCTGGGGCAAGGTGGAGGCGCGCATCTTGGTGCTGACCGACAAAGCTTGCAGCTTGCCGTCTTTGATCAACGGCAAGGCCGAGGCCAAGGGTGCAAAAAACCAATCGTTGGAGCCGCCAATCACATTGGTCATGGCATCAGGTGTGCCCTTGTAGGGCACATGCAAAGCATCGATGCCCGACTGCAAACGGAAAATTTCTGCATTCAAATGGGTACCACTGCCCACGCCGGCCGAGGCGTAATTGAAAGTCCCTGGTTTGGCCTTGACCGCCGCGATCAACTCGGCCTGGGTTTTCCAACCCTTGGCCGGATTGACCACCAACACATTGGGAATGGCCGCCAAGGTCGTGACGCCTGTCAGGTCCTTGACCGTGTCGTAGGCCAAATTGGGGTAGAGCGACGCATTGAGCGCATGACCCGAGGAGTGCACCAAGACGGTATAACCATCGGCATCGCTTTTGGCCACCAACGCCGCCGCAATCGTGCCGCCTGCACCCAGGCGGTTGTCGATGACGATGGTTTGGCCCATGGATTTGCCCATGGCATCGGCCACCGTACGGGCCACGATGTCGGTGGCGCTGCCTGCGCTGAAGGGGACCACAAATTTGATGGGCTTGGTCGGATAAGCCTGCGCCAAAGCCTGGCCTTGTGTGAACATGCAGCCCATGGCTGCCAAAGCCAAGCCCATGCGGCGGATAAAACCCAAAGAGGTATTCATGCGTATTGTCTCCTGATGAAATGTCATGTAAAGAAAAACGGGCTCAAGAACTCAAGCCGTCACTGATGGTTTTGTTCTCGGATTTCAATTCCAAACCAGCATCGCGCGCGGTCTCAATGAGCAGCGCAGCAAAGTCAATGTTGTCGTAGCCACGCCCAACCATGCGCGCCACCGACTCTCGGGTGGCCGCAGCAGCGGGCATACAAACCCCTTGGGCCTTGGCCGCAGCCATGCCCAAGTCCATGTCTTTAAGCAGCAACTGAGGCGTGAAGGTCACTTGGTCAAAGGTCAAATTGGTGAGCATGGGTGTTTTGTAGCGGGTGTACATGGACCCCAACACCGAGTCGTTGATGCTCTCCAAAAACAAATGGCGCGGAATGCCCGCCTTTTCAGCCATGACGGTGATTTCGCACAGGTTTTGGATCACCACGCCAAACATGGTGTTGTGCGCGATCTTCCAGACCCGTGCCAATTCGCCCTCGCCGACCCACATGGTTTTGCGCGCCATGGCCTGCAAATACGGCTCGGCCAGGTCATACAACTGGCGCGGGCCCGAGGCCACCACCAACAACTTGCCGGCCTTGGCCACTTTGGCATTGCCCGACACCGGCGCGCACAAATAGGCCACGCCCAGTTTCTCCAAGGCTTCACGCACTTCGGCTGAACCTTCTTGGGAAATAGACGAACTGTCAACCACCATCTTGGGCAAAGTTTTGCCTGTCACCAAGCCGCCTTCAGCGAACAACACCTCTTTCAAGTCATCGGTGGTCGACACCATGGTGAAAACCACCTCGCAGGCGGCCAAGTCAAGCTTGTTATTGACAATGGTGGCCCCATACTCGGCCAAAGGCTCGGCTTTGCTGCGGGTGCGATTCCACACATCCACGCCGAACCCCGCTTGGGTCAAACGCTTGACCATGGCCTCGCCCATGCGACCCAACCCAATCCAACCCACTTTGTTAGCCATGCTGTTTCCTCATAAGAATTGAAAAATAAAAGCTCAAGCGGCGATGGGCAAGCCCACCAAACGCTCCAAATCGGCCCGTGATAAACCGTCCACCGCATCCACCCACTTCAGGCCTTGGGGCGTGACGTCCAAGGTGGCCAAATCGGTGTAAATGCGTTTGACGCAACCCAAACCCGTGAGCGGGTAGGTGCACTGCGACACCACTTTGCTCGCGCCTTGTTTGGTCAGCAAGTCCATCATCACCCAAGTTTGTTTCGCACCCATGGCCAAATCCATGGCCCCACCCACCGCCGGTATGGCACCGGGCTCGCCGGTGTGCCAATTGGCCAAATCACCGGTGGCACTGACTTGAAAAGCGCCCAGCACACAGATGTCCAAGTGCCCCCCGCGCATCATGGCAAAGCTGTCGGCATGGTGAAAAAAGGCCCCGCCAGGCAGCAAGGTCACAGGCTGTTTGCCCGCGTTGATCAAATCAAAATCTTGATCCACTTCAGCCGGCGCCGGGCCCATGCCCAAAATACCGTTTTCACTGTGCAGGATGATTTCCAGACCCGCTGGCAAGTGGTTGGCCACCATGGTGGGCATGCCAATGCCCAAATTCACATAGGCCCCATTGGGGATGTCTTGGGCCACCAAGGCGGCGATCTGGTCTTTGCTTCTGCGTGGGTGTGTCATGTGAACCTCATGCCTTGAAACCGCCGCCTTGCGTTTGCACGCGCGGCACCTGCACCACTTGGGAGACAAAAATACCGGGGGTGATCACGGTCTCGGGATCGAGCTGACCCAATTCAACCACCTCGTGCACCGAAGCCACGGTGCGGCGAGCGGCCATGGCCATCACTGGCCCAAAATTGCGCGCGGCCTTGCGATAAGTCAGGTTGCCCCAGCGGTCACCGCGCTCGGCTCTGATGAGCGCCAAATCCGCATGAATGGGGTGCTCCAGGACATGCATGCGGCCATTGATCTCACGGGTTTCGCGCAAACTGCCATCGGGGTTGCGGGCCAGATCGGTGCCATAGGCGGTGGGCGAGAAAAAAGCGCCAATGCCCGCACCCGCTGCGCGGATGCGTTCGGCCAAGTTGCCCTGGGGCACCAATTCCAATTCAATGTCACCACTGCGGTACAGCGCATCAAAAATTTGGCTGTCCACTTGCCTGGGGAAACTGCACACCACTTTGCGCACCCGCCCCGTCTTGAGCAACGCGGCCAAACCGGTTTCGCCATTGCCTGCGTTGTTGTTGACCACCACCAGGTTGCGCGCCGAGCCATCGTGCAAGACGCGCATCAAACCTTCGAGCAATTCATTGGGGATGCCTGCCGTGCCAAAACCGCCCACCATGATGGTGGCGCCATCGGCAACCGGTCCCACGGCTTCCTCCACGGAAGCGGCGATTTTGTTGATCATGCTTGGCTTTCGAATCGAATCACACCGCA
>CAMDLJ010000112.1 GCA_945901665.1 Bordetella parapertussis
CTGGTCAACCAGTTGCGCACACGGGCGGCACGTTCAGAAGCGGTGGGGGCGGTAAAAGCACCACCGGTCAGCCGGTCCAAAGCGGCGGCGTCCAGGGTGCTGGCAGAGGCATCGGTCACAACAGTCTCACATTTCTAAGTTCAAGGGGCGGGGCTGGGTCGGCGCGCTCACCCGGGGCTTGGGCCTTGCCGCGCACCAGGGTGGTTGCGCCAGCGGACCCAACTGTCTATTGTCACCGCACAGCGCACCAAGCCGGTCGGGGTGGCACGAATGGCCTGACCCATGGCCAAACGGAGGGTCTGACCCGTGAGGCTTTAAAATAACCCGCACACCCCATTGGGTCAAAAGCCCCCAGCACCTGGCGGCCCTGCACCCCCATCGGCCCCCTGAGGCCCAGGCCTGAACCGCCCACCCCCACCCATCCCGGAGATCCGATTTGAAAGCTGTCACCCACCGAGCCATGCAAGCGCTGCACCAGTTGCGCATGGGGGTGGTGACCGTGCTCAATGACATCGGTCAAGGCTTTTTTCTGATTGGCCACAACGGATTGGCCTTGGTCGGCGTGACCGTGGTGTTGCTCAGCTTGGTGGTTTACCTGCGCCCCGACCTGCGCACCAGCGGCGAGGCGCTGTTGATGTCGTGGCTGCAAGAGCGCCAAACCGACACCCTGGGCTTTGCCACCGACATCGACGCCGCCGATCGCGCCACCGCCAACGACCCCCGCGACCTGCCCAAACAACAGGCCAACTTGGCCTATTGGCTCAGCCGCAAATACCGGGTGGCGCCCGAGCCCCTCAGCGCTTTGATCGCCGAGGCCTACGAAGTCGGCCCCATCAACCAAATTGAACCCACCCTGATCTTGGCGGTCATGGCCATCGAGTCGGGTTTCAACCCCTTTGCCCAAAGCAACATGGGCGCGCAAGGCTTGATGCAGGTGATGACCAAGGTTCACTCTGACAAATATGAAGGTTTTGGCGGTAAATTTGCCGCATTCGACCCGGTAGCCAATTTGCGCGTAGGGGTTTTTGTGCTCAAAGAGTGCATTGCCCGCGCCGGCGGTTCGGTCGAGGGTGGCTTGAAGTTTTATGTGGGCGCGAGCAACAGCGAAATGGATGGCGGTTACGCCCAAAAAGTGATGGTCGAGCACGCCCGCCTGTTGCTCGTGGCCGCTGGCCAATCGGTACCTGCCAGCGAACCCAGCGAGACACCGGCCACCACCTTCGAAAAACTGTGGGACCGGGTGCAAAAACTGACCAACCTGCGTTGACGCTCCACAAGCCCCTTCCCCAAGGGCAGACTTCGGGCTGTCGTAAACTCTGCCCCGCACGCAACTGGCGATAGGCGTGGGTTTGACACCCACCGCTGACGTGGATCGCGGCTTCTGCTGAGGCCCCACCACTGGGGAGCGTGCCACCTGGTGTCAGGTGTTTAGCCGTTCGCCTGGGCAGCCTGGGCGCAGCCATGTGTTGCGTCGGGACCCTTCATTTGAAAGACTGCCGCCATGTACCACCGCAATTTTTTGGTTGAACAAACCGACCCCGAAGTGTGGGCCGCTATCCAGGCCGAAAACGCCCGCCAAGAGCACCACATCGAGCTGATTGCCAGCGAAAACTACGCCTCCCCTGCTGTGCTGGCCGCGCAGGGTTCGCAATTGACCAACAAGTATGCCGAGGGTTACCCGGGCAAGCGCTATTACGGTGGCTGTGAGCATGTGGACGTGGTCGAGCAACTGGCCATCGACCGGATCAAGCAAATTTTTGGCGCCGATGCGGCCAACGTACAGCCCCATTGCGGCGCCTCCGCCAACGAGGCCGTGTTTCTGGCGTTTTTAAAACCTGGCGACACCATCATGGGCATGAGCCTGGCCGAGGGCGGCCACCTGACCCACGGCATGCCCTTGAACATGAGTGGCAAGTGGTTCAACGTGGTCAGCTATGGCCTGAACGCCAAAGAAGAAATCGACTATGACGCGATGGAGGCCAAAGCCCACCAGCACAAACCCAAACTCATCATCGCTGGCGCCTCGGCCTATAGCTTGCACATCGACTTTGCGCGCTTTGCCAAAGTGGCCAAAGATGTGGGCGCGATCTTTTTGGTCGACATGGCCCACTACGCGGGCCTGATCGCTGCTGGCGTCTACCCCAACCCGGTGCCGCATGCCGATGTGGTCACCTCCACCACCCACAAAAGCCTGCGCGGCCCGCGCGGAGGCATCATCTTGATGAAGTCAGTGCACGAAAAGGCCATCA
Source organism: Bordetella parapertussis (assembly GCA_945901665.1). The sequence continues at coordinate 2,250 of CAMDLJ010000112.1, forward strand.
ACAGCGCCATCTTCCCCGGCTTGCAAGGCGGCCCGCTGATGCATGTGATCGCGGCCAAAGCGGTGGCCTTCAAGGAAGCCTTGCAACCCGGCTTCAAGGAATACCAACAACAGGTGGTGAAAAACGCCCAAATCGTGGCCCAAACCCTCACCGAGCGCGGCCTGCGCATTGTGAGCGGCGGCACCCAAAGCCATGTGATGCTGGTGGATCTGCGGCCCAAAAATATCACCGGCAAAGCCGCCGAAGCGGCCCTGGGTGCGGCGCACATGACCATCAACAAAAACGCCATCCCCAACGACCCGGAAAAACCCATGGTCACCAGTGGCGTGCGCATTGGCACACCGGCCATGACCACGCGCGGCTTCAAAGACGAAGAAGCCCGTGCCACCGCGCACTTGATTGCCGACGTGCTCGATAACCCCGCCGACGAAGCCAACATCAACGCGGTGCGCGCCAAGGTGCACGCCCTGACCAGCCGCTTTCCGGTGTATGGCTAAAGCGCGCCCATGAAATGCCCTTTTTGCGCCCACCTCGACACCCAGGTGGTCGAGACGCGTGTGGCCGAAGACGGCGACTTTGTGCGCCGCCGCCGCCAGTGCGCGTCCTGTGAAAAACGCTTCACCACTTACGAGCGACCCGACGTCAACTACCCTGCCGTGGTGAAAAAAGACGGCCGGCGCATCGAGTTCGACCGCAGCAAGTTGCAAGCCTCGATGAACCTGGCCCTGCGCAAGCGCCCGGTCAGCACCGAGCAAATTGACAGCGCCTTGGAGCGCATCGAAGAGAAGGTGCTGGCCGCTGGCCTGCGCGAAATCAGCTCGCACCGGTTGGGCGAATTGGTCATGCGCGAGCTCAAAAAGCTCGACAAGGTGGCCTATGTGCGCTTTGCCAGCGTGTACCGCAGCTTTGAGGACATCGACGAGTTCAAGTCCTTGGTCGACGAGTTTCGCCGCTGAAGCAGGCTGACTGGGCATTCAGCTTGCGCTTGTAGGGTTGCGGGCCCAAGTCCAGCTTCAGACAAAGCCCCAGCCCTCAACCCAAGCCTGCGCAGGGGGGCCCGAACGCTTTAGCGGCGGCGGGCCGATTCCACCCCAGCCACGCTGCGCACCGTGGCCAGGACCTTGCCCAAACGCACAGCGTCGCCCACCTCCACAGTGAACGTCATCCAGGCCGTGCCCTTGACCGATTGGGTTTGCACGCCAATGACATTGATTTTTTCCCGTGCCAATACCTCGGAGATATCGCGCAACAAACCCTGGCGGTCTTGCGCTTGTACCTGCACATCCACCGGGTACACCGCCGCCCCCTCGCCCAAGCCTTGCCACTGCACCTCAATGGCCCGGTCGGGTTGGCGCAACAGCATTTGCTCAAAGTTGGGGCAGTGGGCGCGGTGCACACTGACGCCTTTGCCCCGGGTGACAAAGCCACAAATGGGGTCCGGGGGCGCTGGCCGGCAGCAGCGTGCCAACTCGGTCATCAATGCGCCAATGCCCACCACCAACACGCCGCCCGGGTTGGCGCTGGCACTTTTTCGGTTGATTTTGTGGCGCAACCAGTCGTCGGCAGCCGGCAAAGGCTCGACGGGGCGCAAAAAGGTTTCAATGGTGCGCAAGGAAAATTCGTCTTTGCCCACCGCCTCAAACAAAGCCTCGGCATCGGCAAAGCCCAATTGGCTGGCCAAATCTTCATGCCGGGTGGCGGTTTTTCCCTCGCGCTGGAGCAGCTTTTCCACCGCCTCGCGCCCGCGCGCCACGTTTTCTTGTGCCACCAGGGCATTGAACCAGGCGCGCACCTTGGCCCGTGCCCGGGCGCTGGCCAAAAATCCCAATTCGGGGTTGAGCCAGTCGCGCGATGGCCCACCCTCTTTGGCCGCGATGACTTCCACCGTTTGCCCGTTGTCCAGCGGGGTGCTCAAGGGCACCATCTGCCCATCCACCCGCACGCCACGGCAGCGGTGGCCCAAATTGGTGTGCACGGTGTAAGCAAAATCCACCCCAGTGGCACCCACCGGCAGCTCAACCACCGCCGCTTCGGGGGTGAGCACATAAATGCGGTCGTGTTGCATGGCCGCAGTCCCCGCGTCAGCCGCACCCGACCCGGTCATCTCGCGCTCCCAGGCCAGCAGCTGGCGCATCAGCGCAATCTTGTCGCTGGCGGCCTTGGAGGCGGCCACACCCGCGTAGCCTTTGCTGCCAGCCTCTTTGTAGGCCCAATGCGCGGCCACGCCCAGCTCGGCATGTGCATGCATGGCCTGGGTGCGGATTTGCACTTCGATAGCGCGCCCCTGCGCGTCGCGCACCACCGTGTGCAAAGACTGGTAGCCGTTGCTTTTGGGCCGGGCGATGTAGTCGTCAAACTCCTCGACCAAGGGCGTGAAGCGGCTGTGGACCCAACTCAGGGCGGCGTAGCAATCGGGCACGCTGTCCACCACCACGCGCAACGCGCGGATGTCAAACACCTGGTCAAAGGGCAGCGATTTGCCGCGCATTTTTTTGACAATGCTGTAGATGTGCTTGGGCCGCCCATGGACCTCGGCGTGGATGTGTTGGCCCAGCAACTCTGTTTGCAAGCGCTGCACCCATTCGGCCATAAAGCCTTCACGCTCCACGCGTTTCTCGTCCAGCATGGCCGCCACCTCGCGATAGGTGCTGGGCTCCAAAAACCGAAACGACAAGTCCTCCAACTCCCACTTGAGCTGCCAAATGCCCAAACGGTTGGCCAAGGGCGCAAACACCTGCAAAGTTTCCTGCGCCAAGTCTTGCGGCACGGCGCGCTTGTGGGCCGCCATGTGGCGCAGGGTTTGCAACCGCGAGGCCAGGCGCAGCAGCACCACCCGCATGTCGCGTGAAAACGCCAACAGCATCTTGCGCACGTTTTCGCTGGCCAAGGCCGTGTCAGCGCCCGCGTCGGCACCTGCGGCGCGCATACCCCTTCGCGCTTGGCGTTGCACATGCAGCAACTTATGGGTTTCGATGGCCAAGCTGGCCAAGCCCGGCCCAAAGGCCTTGCCCAAGACCTCGGCGGGCTTGCTCAGGTGATCACAGGCATAAACCAAATAACAAGCTGCTTGCAAAGCGGCCGAGCCGCCAATGGCGGCCAGAATTTTCGCCATCGCCTGCGCATGCAACCAGTTGTTTTCGCCCCCGTCGAAGGTCTCGCCGACCAACAAAGGCTCGGCCATGGCACGGGCGCGCTCGAGCAGGCCCTCGCCTTCGTCAGCCGTGGCGTTGACCAGCGCCAATACCGGCGCGATCCCCGGTGCGGTCAAGTTCATGTCAGCTGTGGGGGTTTCCCGGTTCATGTCCCTGTTCATGTCCCTGTTCATGACTCTCTTTTTAGCAAGAAGGAAGCCACGGCGGCCACTTGATCGTCGGCCACCAAGGTCGGGGCATGGCCCACGCCGGGCAAGTCCACGCGCTGGGCGCGCGGTCCACGCTGCTGCATGGCCTGGGCCACCTCGGGGGTGAGCAAGTCGGATTCGGCCCCGCGCAACAGCAAAGTGGGCGCGCTGATCTGGTCGTACAACTGCCACAACAAGGCCTCGCCGTGCTGCGCGGCCTCGGGGGTCAGCGCATGCACTGGCTTGGCCAGCGCGGGGTCGTAATGCAAGGTCCAGCCGCCCTGGGGCAAGGGCTTGAACATGGGGGTGCTCAAAGCCAGCCATTGCGCGTCAGTGTGCGGGCCAAAGCCGGGTGAAATGCGGCGCAGGTGGTCGGCACCGGCTTGCAAGGTGTCGAAATGACCGGTTTGACCAATATAGGTGCGCAAGCGCTCGATGAAGCGCCACGCCACCACCGGCCCAACGTCATTGAGCACCAAACGCGTGATCGGCACCCAAGTGGGCGAGGCTTGCTGCAAAGCGGTTTGTCCCGCCAGCAAGATGCCAATGAGCCCGCCCATGCTGGTGCCCACCCAATCCCATTGCGCCACCGGGGCTTGCGCGTGCAATTGCGCCACCAAGGCCAGCATGTCGCCGGCATAGGTGGGGAGTTGATAGGCCATCGGGTCTGGCAACCCGTCGCTGTGCCCGCGCCCTGCCACATCGGGACAAACCACACGCAAGGGGTGCGGCGCGCGCGCGCACAAGGCCTGGGCCAAGACATCGAAGTCGCGCCCCTGGCGGCTTAAGCCGTGCACGCACAGCACCAGGTGCTCGGCCTGCGGGTCGCCCCATTGCCAATAAGCCATGCGCCGCACCCGGCCATCGGCCAGGGGCAGGCTGGGGCACGCCAGGAAATGCAGGTCGGGGGTCAAAGCAGTGGACTGGGTCACAAGCGGGCGCCTCGGTAAGGACAAGCTTTCATCCTAACCACGTCCGCTGAAAGCCAGCTGTCATTGACCATAAATACTTGGAGATTCCAAGTGTCCTGGACAAATATTAACTATAAATTACACAAAAAAACATATTTTCCGTTAAAATCGCCATTTGCATTACAAAACTTCATTCTGTCATATCGATACAACAACAACAACAACAAGAAGATAATTTGCAATTGCAATGATAAAAATTGCAACAGTTGCGAGAAAATTAACAATGGCAAATAAATTGATAACATAAATAAAAATTAAAGTTCTGAATGAAACTTTACTTTTGAAAAAATCGATTTGAGCTTTTCTTGATTCATTTCTTTCAACATTGACAAAACCATGAACAACGCCTTGTGGCTTACTGAGAGCGAACCCCTCAGCTTGCAATTGCATGCCAATGTTTTGGGCAAATCGGGTTATCAGGTGAAGTCCTTCACCAACCCCGAAGGTTTGAGCGCGGCCATGGCGGAGGGAGCGGCGCCCGATTTATTGATCATCGGCACCCTGGCCGATGGCAAAAGCTTGTCGGTTCTGCGGCAATTGCGCCAACAAGGCCTGGACTTCCCCATTTTCATGATGTCGTCGAGCAGCGATCCCATTGACCTGATCATGGCGCTTGAGGTGGGTGCCGATGACTTTTTGATCAAACCGGTCAACCCCCGGGTGCTGTTGGCGCGCATCCAAGCGTGTTTGCGCCGGCTTCACCGCCCCGCCAAGGCCTCTGCCGCGCCAGAGCGGTTTCGCTTTGGCCCCTTTGTGCTCGACTTGACCGAACGCACCTTGGAAAAAGGCAAAAAACCGGTTCACCTGACCACCCGCGAGTACGAATTGCTAAAGGTTTTGGTGAGCCACCCCCGCCAACCCTTGGAGCGCCAAGAGTTGGCCATGATGGTGATGGGCCGGCGCTTGGCCGACAACGACCGCAGCTTGGATGTGCAAGTGGCGCGTTTGCGCAAAATCATTGAAGAAGAGCCCAACCAACCCCGGTTTTTGCAAACCGTGTGGGGCTCTGGCTATGTGTTCACACCTGGCAAGTGAGCAAGGCCACGGCACGCGCCTCCATGCTGTGCCCCAAACCAACCGGGCCTAATTTTTCCGCCGTTTTGGCTTTCACATTCACCTGACCCACGGCCACGCCCAGCGCCTGGGCAATGCGCTCGCGCATGAGGGCAATGTGCGGCGCCATGCGCGGCGCTTGGGCCACGATGGTGGCATCGATGTTGCCAATTTGAAACCCGGCTTGCGCCACCCGAACCCCCAC
>CAMDLJ010000113.1 GCA_945901665.1 Bordetella parapertussis
ATTTGATCCGCTTCTTTCCCATTGCAGGCACCGCCGTCGAGAGCTTGATCGCCAAAACCCGCCAGCGCATCCACAAAATCATGGCCGGCAAAGACGACCGAATGCTGGTGGTGATGGGCCCTTGCTCCATCCACGACCCCGCTGCCGCCTTGGACTATGCGCGTCGCTTGAAGGTTGAGCGCGAGAAATATGCCGATACGCTGGAAATCGTGATGCGGGTGTATTTTGAAAAACCCCGCACCACGGTCGGCTGGAAGGGCTTGATCAACGACCCCTACCTCGATGAGAGCTTTCGCATTGACGAGGGCTTGCGCATTGCGCGCCAGTTGCTCATCGAGATCAACCGCGCTGGCGTGCCCGCGGGCAGCGAGTTTTTGGATGTGATCTCGCCCCAATACATTGGCGACCTGATCAGTTGGGGTGCCATTGGCGCACGCACCACCGAGAGCCAAGTGCACCGCGAGTTGGCCTCTGGCTTGTCGGCGCCGATTGGCTTTAAAAATGGGACGGACGGCAATATCAAAATCGCCACCGACGCTATCCAAGCCGCAGCCCGTGGTCACCACTTTTTGTCGGTGCACAAAAACGGCCAAGTCGCGATTGTGCAAACCCAAGGCAACCAAGACTGCCATGTGATTTTGCGCGGCGGCAAAACGCCCAATTACGATGCCGCCAGCGTGGCTGCCGCGTGCAAAGAGCTCGAAGCCGCCAAATTGCCCGCCAGTTTGATGGTGGACTGCAGCCATGCCAACAGCAGCAAACAGCATGAGCGCCAGTTGGTGGTGGCCCAAGACATAGCCGACCAAATGGCCAGCGGTTCACACAGCGTGTTTGGCGTGATGATCGAAAGCCACCTCAAAGCGGGTGCGCAAAAGTTCACCCCCGGCAAAGACAAGGTGCATGACTTGGCTTACGGCCAAAGCATCACCGATGCTTGTTTGGCCTGGGACGATTCCTTGCAAGCGCTGGAGGCGCTGTCAGCGGGCGTGAAAGCGCGGCGCGGTAAAAAGTAAAGCCACGCCGCTTGGGGCGCAGAAAAGGGCGGCAGTGGGCCCGGCTGCGGCCTTCGTCGGCTGCGCTTCGCACCCCATAACGGGGTCAACAAGCGGCCATGAAGTGTCTATAATGTACATTTTAAATGTACATAAAGCTTAATTATGTCTATGTCCATCGCTGAATCTCGACAGCAGCTCTCCGCGCTGATTGCGGCGGCTCAGCTGCAACCCCAAGTCATCACCAACCGCAACAAACCGGTGGCGGTGCTGGTGTCGGCCGACTACTTCGCCAGAAGCGAGGCCGCAGTCAAGCATGTTGCAGACGGTTTTTACAGCCAATTGATGCAACTGCGCGAAACCTTCCCGCCGCTTGATGACTCGGGCTTGGGTGGGTCCGACCCCGCCATTCGGCCAGCGGCTTGGCAGCGTGACAACGCGTTTGCTGCAGCTACACCAGCCTCGCCCCTATGAGCGCCCCCATTGTGTTGGCAGACACCAATGTGATCAGTGAGTTTGTGAAAAGCAACCCAGACGCTCATGTGATGCACTGGCTGGCAACGGTACATCGCTTGGCCATTTCAGCCGTCACGCTGGAGGAAGCCCACTTTGGGCTGGCTTGGCAGCCCAATACCCGCAAGCTGGCGCTGTTCAACAGCTTGGTGGAGAAGATGCACGCCGTGTACGCCATCAGCCCTTCTATTGCGCAGCGAGGGGGCGCACTGCGGGGCCAATTTCAGGCCCAAGGCATCACGCGCAGCGCGCCCGATATGCTGATTGCCGCCACCGCGATAGAGCACCAGCTGATCTTGGCCACCCGCAATGTGCGCGACTTCATGGGTTGTGGTGTGCAAGTCATCAACCCGTTTGAAGCGGATTGAACTGTCCCCAGTCGGATGCCAAACTGGAGTGGACGGACCGGAGCACCGCTGCCGTCCAATGACCCGTTCCATCCCGCAAAGCTGGCTTTTCCGAGGCGCTCGGTAGACTGAAATTTGCGATGCTGTCTTGTGACAGACTGGGACAACTGTTTGCGCAGTACCGTCGCAGGCTCAGGCCTTCAAGGCCTGAAGCAACTTGTTGTGCACCCCGCCAAAGCCGCCATTGCTCATGCACAGCACATGGTCGCCGGGGCGGGCAACGGCCTTGACCTGGGCCACCAAGCTGTCTATATCGCCAGCGGTGTGAGCGCGCTCTCCCATGGGGGCCAAGGCCTCGGCGGCGTCCCAGTCCAGCCCAGCGGTGTGACAAAACGCCAAGTCTGCTTCTTCCAAGCTCCACGGCAATTGCGACTTCATCGCGCCGAGTTTCATGGTGTTGCTGCGGGGCTCAAACACCGCCAAGATGCGGGCTTTGCCCACTTGGCGACGCAGGCCATCGACCGTGGTGCGAATGGCGGTGGGGTGGTGGGCGAAGTCGTCGTAGACCGTGATGGCTTGCGTGCCTGTGCCCACGCGGCCGCGCACTTCCATGCGCCGGCGCACATTCTCGAAAGATGACAAAGCTTGGCAAGCGTCTGCCACGGCCACGCCCACATGATCAGCGGCAATGACAGCGGCCAAGGCGTTCTTTTGGTTGTGCACCCCACCCAAGGCCCACTGAACCCGGCCTTTGACCGCGCCGTGGTGCAAGACCTCAAAGTCATTGGGCTCACCGCGCAGTTGCCATGCGGCATGGGGCGAAGCGCCAAAACCCGCCACCTCGCTCCATTGGCCCATGGCCAGTACCCTTTGCAAACTGTCTTGCTCGGCATTCACCACCAAGCGACCGCTGGCGGGGACAGTGCGCACCAAGTGGTGAAATTGGCGCTCAATCGCGGCCAAGTCGGGGAAGATGTCGGCGTGGTCGAACTCGAGGTTGTTGAGCACCGCGGTGCGGGGGCGGTAATGCACAAACTTGCTGCGCTTGTCAAAAAAGGCCGTGTCGTATTCGTCGGCCTCGATGACAAAGAGTGGCCGGCTTTGCCCTTGGGCCAAAGCCCCCAGCCTTGCCGACACGCCAAAGTTGAGCGGCACGCCGCCGATCAAAAAGCCGGGTGTCAGGCCAGCATGCTCCAAAACCCAGCTCAGCATGGCGGTGGTAGTGGTTTTGCCGTGGGTGCCGGCAATCGCCAGCACATGGCGAGGCTGTGAAGCGGCGTGCAGCACATGGTCGCTCAACCACTGTGGGCCGCTGGTGTAGGGCAGACCGGCCTCCAAAATCGCCTCCATCAGCGGGTAGCGGGGCGTGCCGTCGGCCAAGCGGGCGCGAGAAACGACATTGCCCACGACGAACATATCCGGTTTCAAGGCCAGTTGATCGGCGCTGTAGCCCTCGATCAGCTCAATGCCCAAAGCCCGCAGTTGGTCACTCATGGGGGGGTAGACGCCGCTGTCGCAGCCGGTGACGCGGTGGCCGGCTTCGCGGGCCAGGGCGGCCAAGCCGCCCATGAATGTGCCGCAGACGCCTAATAAATGGATGTGCATGGGCGCAGATTGTAGGAGCGGGGGCTTTTCAGCCCAGGCACAATCCGCCCCATGATGACGCGCTTGCAAGATGAAATCGCCGCTGCCGCCGCCCGTTGGGTGGTGGAGGAGGGCTTGGAGTACGGGCCTGCCAAGAGCCGGGCCGCGCGCGAGTTGGGTGCCGGGCGACGTTCGGCCTGGCCTGACAACGACATGGTGGAGCAAGCGGTGCGCGAATACATCGCGGTGTTTTGTGCCGACAGCCAAGCCCAGGAGTTGGCGGCTTTGCGTGCCCTGGCCTGTCAATGGATGGAGCGCTTACAAGATTTCCGCCCCCATCTGGCTGGGGCGGTGTGGCGAGGCACGGCGACCCGATTGAATGACCTTTATTTGCAACTTTTTTGCGACGACCCCAAGTCGGCCGAATTGGCGTTGATTGACCAAGGCGTGCGGTTTCAGCCCAGCGCGGTCACCGGGTTTCAAGGCGAGGTGGTCGACGCCCTGAGTTTTTCATGTCCTTGCCCGGGCCTGGGCGAAGAGGTTGGCATCCATTTGATGGTGCACGATCACGACGATTTGCGCGGCGCTTTGCAGCCTGACCGGCAAGGCCGGCGCGGGCGTGGTGACTTGAAGGCTTTGCGTGCTTTGCTCGAGGCCCCGGCGGGGGTTTCATCATGACGCCACGCCCAGCCAGCCCTGAAACCCCGCCCCCGACTCGGCGTGGCCTGCTGTGGAGCGTGGCCGCCGCAGCCGCTGCGGCTGGCTTGGGCCTGGCCGCTTGGCGTGGTGGGCTTTTCGGGCGCCCTGCCGAGCCGCTGCCGCCAGGCTGGTGGGATACGCAATGGGACGGCCCCCAGGGTGAGCAGGTCGTGCTGGCCGCCTTCAAAGGCAGGCCCTTGGTGATCAATTTTTGGGCCACCTGGTGCGCCCCTTGTGTGGAGGAAATGCCTTTATTGGACGCCTTTTACCGTCAAAACCAATCTAAAAATTGGCAAATGCTCGGCATCGCGATTGACCAGCCGTCTTCGGTGCGGCGTTTTTTGGCCCAGTACCCGGTGTCATACCCCATCGCATTGGGCGGCCTGCAGGGAACCGAATGGGGCAAGGCGCTGGGCAATGCCCAGGGCGGATTGCCGTTTACCGTCGTGTTGAATGCCAATGGCGACATGATCGGTCAGTATTTGGGTAAATTAAAAGAAGATCAAATTAAATCTTGGTCTTCTTTGGCCGCTTGAGACAGGTTTTTGGGGGGTGTGCGTGTTTTTGGTGTAAATTCGGCCCTCTTGAAGCTCAGGGTGGAATTTAATTATGGATTTGAGAAAACTTAAGACGCTCATTGACTTGGTCTCCGAGTCCAACGTGTCTGAGTTGGAAATCACCGAGGCCGAGGGCACGGTGCGCATTGTCAAGGCGGTCAATCACCCTGTGGCGGTGGCCCCTGTTGCGGCCCCCGTGGCCCTGGTGGCCGCGCCAGCCCCCGTTGTTGCGGCCCCCGTGGCGCCTCCAGCGGCAGCGGCCCCGGCCGAAGTGGTGGGCCATGTGGTCAAGTCTCCCATGGTGGGTACTTTTTACCGCGCCTCCAGCCCTGGGTCCAAGTCGTTTGTTGAAGTCGGGTCGGTGGTCAAAGAGGGTGAGCCCATTTGCATCATTGAAGCGATGAAGATCCTCAATGAGATCGAGGCCGACGCCAGCGGCACCATCACCCAAATTTTGGTGGACAACGGCCAGGCGGTGGAGTTTGGCCAGCCCATGTTTGTGATCGCCTAAGTCCAAGCCCATGTTTAAGAAAATCCTCATCGCCAACCGGGGCGAGATAGCGCTTCGCATCCAACGCGCCTGCCGCGAAATGGGTATTCAAGCCGTGGTGGTGTATTCGGAGGCCGACCGCGAAGCCAAATATGTCAAGTTGGCCGAAGAGGCGGTGTGCATTGGACCGGCGGCATCGGCACAAAGCTATTTGCACATGCCGGCCATTATTTCGGCCGCTGAGGTGACCGATGCCGAGGCCATTCACCCCGGCTATGGCTTTTTGAGCGAAAACGCCGATTTCGCCGAGCGGGTGGAAAAAAGCGGTTTTAAATTCATAGGCCCCTCGCCGGAGTCCATCCGCATGATGGGCGATAAGGTGTCGGCCAAGCAGGCCATGATCAAGGCCGGCGTGCCCTGTGTCCCCGGCTCGGAGGGCGAGTTGCCCGATGACCCGGTGCAAGTGCGCCGCATCGCCAAAACGGTGGGCTACCCCGTCATCATCAAGGCAGCGGGCGGCGGCGGCGGTCGAGGCATGCGGGTGGTGCACACCGAAGCGGCGCTCATTCACGCGGTGCAAACCACCAAGGCCGAGGCTGGCGCGGCTTTTGGCAACCCGGCTGTGTACATGGAGAAGTTTCTCCAAAACCCGCGCCACATTGAAATCCAGGTCATGGCCGACCAGTTCAAGAACGCGGTGTATTTGGGCGAGCGCGATTGCTCCATGCAGCGGCGGCACCAAAAAATCATTGAAGAAGGGCCGGCCCCAGGCATACCGCGCAAGTTGATCGACAAAATTGGCGAACGCTGCGCGGCGGCGTGCAAACGCATGGGGTACCGGGGCGCTGGCACCTTTGAGTTTTTGTATGAAAACGGCGAGTTTTACTTCATCGAGATGAACACCCGGGTGCAGGTAGAGCACCCGGTCACCGAGTTGATCACCGGGGTGGACATTGTCAAAACCCAAATCATGGTGGCTGCCGGTGAAAAGCTGCCCTTCACCCAACGCCAGATCACGGTCAAAGGCCATGCCATTGAGTGCCGCATCAATGCAGAAGATCCCTTTAATTTTGTGCCCTCACCCGGGCGCATCACCATGTGGCATGCGCCGGGCGGCCCGGGGGTGCGGGTGGACTCGCACGTCTATACCAATTACTTTGTGCCACCCAACTACGACTCCATGGTGGGCAAAATCATTGTGTACGGCGACACCCGTGATCAGGCGATTGCGCGCATGCGAACCGCATTGTCCGAGACCTTGGTCGAGGGCATCTCCACCAACATCCCCCTGCACCGAGAACTGATGGTGGACGCCAAGTTCATGTCCGGTGGCACCAACATCCACTACTTGGAAGCGTGGATCGCTGCGCGCAAACGCTGATGCATGAGCTGCGTTTGCTCGCGCCGCAAGACCGCGTGGAGTGGTTGAGCGAGGCTTTGGAAGCCTTGGACGCGCTGAGTGTTTCGGTGCAAGACGCCGATGCCCACAGTGACAGCGAGTCCCCCTTGTTTGGCGAGCCGGGCATGCCGCCACCCCAGCCAGGTTGGGACCGATCTCAGGTGACGGCCTTGTTTGCCGACCTCGCCCAAGCCCAAGCGGCTGCGGATCTGTTGCTTTTGCAAACCCCATTTGAGGCCTGCCAAGTGCTCGACATCGAAGCGGTGGCCGAACAAGACTGGGTCCGTTTGACGCAGTCGCAGTTTGCGCCGGTGGAAATTACCCCTGATTTTTGGATTGTGCCGACTTGGCATGAGCCCCCTGCTCAGGCACAGCGGGTATTGCGCCTGGACCCCGGCTTGGCTTTTGGCACCGGCACCCACCCGACCACGCGCATGTGTTTGCGTTGGTTGGCCAGCCACGATGTGCGTGGGATGTCGGTACTCGATTACGGCTGTGGCTCGGGTATTTTGGCCATGGGTGCGGCCTTGTTTGGCGCGGCCCGGGTCGACGCGGTCGACATCGATCCTGACGCGGTGCAGGCCACAGTTCTCAATGCCCAGGCCAATGCGGTGGTGTTGCAAGCGGGATTGCCAGACCAGGTGCAAGGCCCTTACCAATGTGTGTTGGCCAATATCTTGGCCTCACCCTTGCAAGTGCTGGCCCCCTTGTTGTGCGGTTTGGTGCAAGGCGGCGGGCACTTGGTGTTGGCCGGTATCTTGGTGCGTCAGGTGGAATTGTTGCAACAAGCCTACGCGCCATGGTGTGCTTTGGTGGTGCACGACAGCGAAGACGGATGGGCTTTGATGACCGCGCGCTTCGATTGAGTGGGTGCTGAGCCTTTTCTGTGAGAACTCTGCTTGGCTGCACACAGCGCCACCTACAATGCGGCCATCATGACCTTGGCTGTGCAGTGCCCCCAATGCCTAACCGCTTTCAAGGTGGTGCAAGACCAACTCAAGCTGGCGCACGGTTGGGTCAGGTGCGGTCGATGCGAACAAATTTTTGATGCCCACTCCCACTGGTTGGCCTTGGGTGACAGCGATGTGGCTTTGGCCGCCGACCCATCAGGGCAAGACCCATCCAGCTCATTGCCGCCTGTACAACCTGCCTTGGACCCAGCGCTCCATGCAGTTGCGCAGGAAACCCATGCGGCGCCTCCAGCAGACGATTTCACTGCACTGGA
>CAMDLJ010000114.1 GCA_945901665.1 Bordetella parapertussis
TTGGTTTTTTCCGCACCCTCGATGGACTGGCGCGCCACCTCTGAGCGCGCGCCATCGGCCCCAATCACAGTGCGCGCACGCACGCTGGCCAAGTGTTCTTCGCCCTTGGCGCCTTTCGAAGTGAAGTGCACCCGCATCACCCCGTCCATGTCGCGGCTGAACTTTTCAAACACACCGCGCTGGCGCACTGCACCGTGCTGCGCAGCACGCTCACGCAACCACTCGTCAAACTGGTCGCGATCGACCATGCCGACAAAGCCATTCTCGATGGGGATATCGACCTTGTTGTCGCTGGGCGAAATCATCCGCGCCGAGCGCGCTTTGGCCACCAGCAAGTTGTCGGGAATATCGAAGTCTTTGATCAAGCGTGGCGGTATGGCGCCGCCACACGGCTTGATTCGGCCTTGCCGATCAAGCAGCAACACGCGCCAACCCTTGCTGGCCAAATCATCGGCAGCGGTGGCCCCTGCCGGTCCACCCCCAATCACCACGGCGTCATAGCTCATTTGTGTCATGGTTGTTGTCCTTCCATTGCCCAAGGGGCGGTTTGCGGTGTACGCGTTTGCACTGCTGCGCCACGCCCGACCTGGACCGCCCACCAAGCGGACCAAGCAAACATCAGCGCTTCCATTCCAAATACCCAGCTGTACGCTGTTGCGGGCTGGGCCAGCCACCAGTGCGCCAGATCGCTCGCACCCGTGCCCAACACACCGCCCAACCCAAAAGCCATGGCTTGTGAGGCACCCCACAAGCCCATGCGTGTGCCTTCACGGCCATCTTTTGCTGCAGCGGCCAATCGCATCATGGTGGTGATGGCGGCGATTGAAAACGCCCCATTGGCCACACCCAAAACAAACACATTGGCCAACAAAGGCCAATCACCAGCCAGCCCGGCAGCCGCTGACAAACCGGCCATCGCCAGGGCGGAGGCGAGGCAGCCGCCCACCATCCAGGCCTGCACCGATCCAAACCGCCCGCGCGCCCAGGCGCTGCCCACCAGCGCCACGCACAACATGCCCAGCAAAACACCACCGTTTTGCAAGCCTGACAACTGCGTGGTCTGCCCCGGCGTCATGGCGAAAACGGTGCCGGCAAACGGCTCCAAGATCAAGTCTTGCGAGCTGTAGGCCAGCATGGAGAGAAATACAAAGACGGTGAACCAGCGCGCTTGTGGCTCTTCCCAGACCTGGGCCAAGGCCTGCCGAAAGCGCACGGACGCCGCGCCCTGACCTGGGCTCATGGGATCGCCAGACAGTTGCGTTGATGGGTGAGCTGCGGCCATATCAGCGGCTTGCGCACCATCACGCTCCGCAGCCGGGACGGCAGGTCCCTCCAAACCCCACAAGCAGGCACATGCGATCAACCATGCCAAGGCTGCAGCCGTGCACACCACGCTCAACATGCGCTCAGGGCTGTAGGGGTCCAGGTGCTTGCCCACCACCACGGCGGTCAATGCAAAACCCACGATCATCATCACCCACACCAAGGTGGCCGCTGGGGCGCGCCGTTCATCGTCCACCCGCTTGGCCAACAACACCAGCAACGAGGTGCCACAGGCACTCACGCCCACGCCAATCATGACAAATGCCAAGGCCGCCATGGCCACGCCCAACCCTCGGTCGTTGCCCATGGTCACAATGGCTTGTGCGGCCAAACAACCGCCCAGCGACAACACACCCATGCCCCCGACCATCCAGGGGGTGCAGCGCCGCCCTTGATCGGCCCCAAAACCCATGCGCGGGCGCACCAGCTGCACGGCATAGTGCAAGCCCACCAGCACACCGGGCAACAACGCCGGCAACATCAATTCCACCACCATGATTCGGTTCAAAGTGGAGGTGGTGATGACCACCACCGAGCCCAAACAGGCTTGAACCAGGGCCAGGCGCAACACCTGCCACCAACCAAACAAAGCTGGCCCGCTCATGATCCAGCCCCTGGTGCCAAGCGCACGCCCCAGGCACTGACCATCATGCCAGCCACAAACAAGGGGACCCCAAAGCCACTGAGCATCAAGGCCTTGGCCACGGGTTGGCGCACAAACACGCCCATCAAGGGCAGTTGACCCAAGATCAGCCCCAACACCGCCAAGGCGTGGGCCACTTGGCCCCAAAGCATCAGCAAGCCCACCACCATCACTTGGGGCAACACCATGGCCCCACACGCCACCCGGGCGGCGCCAGCCACGCCCAGTTGCACCGGCAAAGATCGCACGCCCATTTGGCGGTCGCCCTCGATCGCTTTGAAATCATTCAAAGTCATGATGCCGTGGGCACCCAAGCTGTAGAGCAAGGCCAACCACAGCACCGGCGTGGGCGGCACATGCTCGCCCAACATCACGGCAGCACCCGTGACCCAGGCCAAGCCCTCGTAGCTGAGTGCACAAGCGGCATTGCCCCACCAACCGTTTTCCTTCAGGCGCAAGGGTGGCGCGCTGTAGGCCCAGGCCAGGGCCAAGCCCAAGGCAGCGGCCAAAAAGCCCCAGGTGCCCAAGGGCACGGCCCATAACAAAGACAAGCCGGTCCACAAGCAGGCGATGACCAAGCCCCAACGGCCCGGCATGCGGCCTGAAGGGATGGGTCGGTGTGGTTCGTTGATGGCGTCAACATGGCGGTCAAACCAGTCATTCACCGCTTGGCTGCTGGCACACACCATGGGGCCCGCCAACAAAACGCCCCAAACGATCAAACCCCAGTGGCCAGCGAAGGCCTCGCCCGAAGACACCACGCCACAGGCAAAAGCCCACATGGGCGGAAACCAGGTGATGGGTTTGAGCAGTTCAGCGACGGTGGACAGGGATGGACGGGCCATGGTGCATTTTTGGCCCACCCACCCCAACTGTCAACTGAGGTTTACGTTTATTTCGTCAGAAATATCTGACACTTTTGGATCTTTTGCCCCTCTTCTGCCGCACGGACGGAAAACACCATTTTGGTGCGGGGGGATGGCTTACTCAGCCTCGCCGCTGCCGGCCATGTCGTAGCGGCGCAACTTCACATACAGGCTTTGGCGCGACAAGCCCAGCATTTCTGCCGCAGACGCGCGGTTGTTGTGGGTCAACTGCAAGGCCGCTTGGATGCACATGCGCTCGATCATGTCGCTGGTCTCGCCCACGATGTCTTTCATCGGCATGCGGCCCACCAGTTGGGCCAATTGGGCCACCGAACCGGCCATGCCCGACTCAATCGGGGCGTCAGGCAAGCGTTGGCGGCCCACGTCGCGGACAAAAAAACCATACAAGGCCTGCGGGCCGGTCAAGGTCAGGGCCGAAATCTCCACCGCGACCTGCGTGCCAGCCATGGTGCGCAGCTCGGTGGCAAAACCACGCACGCTGCCGGTTTGGCGAATATTGGTTTGCAGCACGCCCCAATCGACGCTGCCGCGGCTCAGCCAGCGTTCTACCGGCTGGCCTTGCAATTGGACCAAGGAGGTCGCCCCCACCAACGAGACCAGTTCGGCATTGGCCGCCACCACAGCACCATGTCGGTCGGTGATCAGCAAACCCATGGGCGAGCGCTCCATGGCCTCGCTGAACCAAGCTTGCGCATCGGGCTGGGCATCGGCCAAAACACCGGCACCTGAGAGCAGGCGAATCAAGAACTGTGCGCCCCCCTCTTGCCGAAACACCGATACCGACAGCGTGCAATCTTGTGAGGTCCCCAAGAACCGCGCCCGGCCAATTTCAGCCCGACCCGTCGCTTGGGCCATGCGCAGCAAGGCCTGTACCGCATCGCGGTATTGGCTCTCAAAACACTCATTGATTTCGCGCCCGACCAAACGCTTGCCCGCGTCCTTGACCCAGGCTTGGGCCGCTGGATTGGCCTCCATCACCCGCTGAGAGACCACATCGACCACCAAGACCGGCTCGCTGGAGGTTTCAAACAAGATGCGGTAGCGCGCTTCCATGTGGCGCAAGCGCATGTAGTCGCGCTCCATGGACTGCTGCGCGTCCATCAAACGCTGTTGCAATCCAGCCACGATCGACATGTCGCGGCCCAGCACCAAGCTCATGCCTTGCGCAGCCAAAGGCAAGGCCACGTACTGCAAAGGCACATCGCTGCCGCCCGGCACCTGTGAGCGGTGGTTGATGTGGCGCCAACGCAACTCTTCGCCCTCTTTGGCGGCCAACATTTCCGGCAATTTGGGCAAGCTGTCTTCCGCAAAGGTGTCCAACCAGGGTCGACCCACCCAGCTGCGGCAATCGAGCGCAGCCCAGTCGCTGCGCGACATAGACACCTCTTGAACCACGCCCGCCTCGTCCAACAGCAAAGCAATGTCCGCGCTGACGCCAATCAGCTGAGACAGATCCAACGGTGTAAGAGACGAAATCTGCATAAACCTCAGTCAATGGGCCTCACACACGTGTCGGCACAGCTTGTCACACATCTGCGTCCATTGGGCGTTGCGACGCACGAATGTAACATCGTCCAACATTCGTCTAGGGCAAACAGCAGGCAATTACCGAGGTTATCCACGGAAAAGGCCTTTGGAGCGGGCCTGTGGCGCCTGTTGCTTGATGCGCATGCGCACCTGTTGGGCAGCGTCGCGCAAGGCCTGATCGGCCGAACCGCTGGAGAAGTCTGCCCCCAAGGTGGCGGCCAAATGGGGGTCTAGGGCCAACATGGGTCCGCCCACCATAATCACCAACCGCGGGTTCAGCGAGCGTTGGCGCAATTGGACAATGTGCTTGGCGAGCGCAGGGAGTTCGCGTCGGGTGCTGACCGAAATGGCCACCAAGTCAAATGCCTCGTTGGCGATGGTGGACAAAGCTTCAAAGCGGCCCATCTTGGAGGCACTGGTCACGCTCCAACCATCGCGGCGGAAAAACTCCGCCAACATCATCAAGCCCAAAGCATGCTGGGCATTGGGTTGGCCCATCATCAAGGCGCGGTGGCCCGCCGGGGCAGCATAGCCGCTGGACTGGGCCAAAAACTGGGGGCTGAACTCGACCAACAAGTCCTGCAAATGGTTGTAGCCGACTGTGCAATGGGCAAAATCAGCGCTGTCGGCTTGCCACCATTGGCCCACCAAACAGGCCGCTGGGGCCAGCACCTGCAGATACAAGGTGTCCAAGGCCATGCCCTGGGCCAACCAAGCCTGAAAACAGGCGCGCGTTTGCTCACGCCCATGCAAACAAGCCAAAGCCAATTGCACCGCGTGGCCGCGCAAGGCCTCGTCTTGCTGCTGTACAAATTGTTGATGCTCGCTCATCAACCTGTCCACCACCCATTCGGTGATGGCCGGAACGATGGCCTGCGTCTGTTCATGATTCACGCCCGATACCTCTCACATTGCGCGCCCAGCAGCCAACCCAGCTTGCGCAGGCTTGGCCTGGTCCCCGTCCAAAAGTTACTGGATGTCAACCATTTCGGACATCGACTGACACCAGTGGCAAAGTGTCTTTATATTTCCCATGACATATACATAGTGAAAACCCTATAAGTGTCAACTAAATATACCGTCAACTCTGATTGACAGATTGCAAATCATTCCCTAAAGTGACCTCATTCGAATTGGTCTCAAGGTCAAGCATGTCACACCCCGGTTCTGCCGCCAAGGCAATACCACCCGCCCTCTACACGCCGGAGCAACGCCTGCGGCGCGATGCCACGGCCTGGACGCTGGTGCAAGGGGTGTTGGCACCGGTTCAGTTTTTGGTGTTCTTGGTCAGCCTGGTGCTGGTGCTGCGTTGCATGGCCACTGGTGAGGGCGAGCAATGGGCGCTGTGGTCGGTGGTGGTCAAAACCCTCACGCTCTACACCATCATGATCACCGGCTGCATCTGGGAGAAAGTGGTGTTTGGCCAATACCTGTTTGCCCCGGCCTTTTTGTGGGAAGACATCTTCAGCATGTTGGTGCTGGCGCTGCACACCTTGTACTTGTTTGGTTGGTATCACCAAAACATGAGCTTGCAGCAACAACTGGGCGTGGCTTTGTTGGCTTACTTCACCTATTGCATCAACGCCGGGCAGTTCATCTGGAAGCTGCGTGCGGCGCGCTTGCAACAAGCGCGGGAAAAAAGCGCGCCTCTGGGCAACCCCTATGCCGCGCAAGGAGCCATGGCATGAGCAGCGTGATCCCCATCCGCAGCGAAAACGCCATCGGCTGCCAAGATGCACCCGTGCTGATCGAGCGCGGCCAGCGCGAGGTGTTTTGCGGCCTGACCGGCATCATTTGGCTGCACCGCAAAATCCAAGACGCCTTCTTTTTGGTGGTCGGCTCACGCACCTGTGCCCACTTGATCCAATCGGCGGCGGGCGTGATGATTTTTGCCGAGCCGCGCTTTGGCACCGCCATCATCGACGAGCGCGACTTGGCCGGTTTGGCCGACTGCAACGACGAGCTGGACAAAGTGGTGGGCCAACTGCTGCAACGCCGCCCCGACATCAAGCTGTTGTTCTTGGTCGGCTCCTGCCCCTCAGAGGTCATCAAGCTCGATTTGTCGCGCGCCGCCGAACGCTTGACGCGCCAATACTTGCCCTCTGTGCGGGTGCTCAACTACTCGGGCAGCGGCATCGAAACCACCTTCACCCAAGGCGAAGACGCTTGCCTGGCCTCGCTGGCACCCACCCTGCCCGACAGCAGCGATGGCGCAGCGCGCTTGCTGGTGGTGGGCACCTTGGCCGATGTGGTGGAGGACCAACTCGGCCAACTGCTCAAGGCCATGGGCGTGGCGGTGGACTTTTTCCCGCCCCGGCGCAGCACCCAATTGCCCGCCGTCGGCCCAGGCACCCGTTTTTTGCTGGCCCAACCTTTTTTGGCCGATACCGCCCGCGCCCTGGAGTCGCGCGGGGCTGTGCACCTGGGCGCACCCTTCCCACTGGGTGCCGAGGGAACCACAGCATGGTTGCAAGCCGCTGCCACGGCTTTTGGCGTCAGCCCCGCATTGTTTGAACAAACCACCCGCGCCCCGCGCCAACGCGCTGAGCAAGCCTTGTCGCGCCAACGCACCCTGCTGCAAGGCAAGCGCATTTTCTTTTTCCCCGACTCGCAACTCGAAATCCCGCTGGCGCGTTTTCTGCACCGCGAGCTGGGCATGGAATTGGTCGAGGTCGGCACCCCGTATTTGCACCGCAACCACATGGCCGCCGAGCTGGCATGGTTGCCCGCTGGCACCCGCTTGAGCGAAGGCCAAGACGTGGAAAAACAACTCGACCGCTGCCTGGCCGATCAACCCGACATGGTGGTGTGTGGCTTGGGCCTGGCCAACCCTTTGGAGGCCAAAGGCCTGACCACCAAATGGGCCATTGAGTTGGTGTTCACCCCCATCCAGGGCTATGAGCAAGCCGGCGACTTGGCTGGCTTGTTCAGCCGCCCCTTGACCCGCCGCTTGAAGCTGGTCGCCTGAGGCCAACCACCATGCAACTCACCCTCTGGACTTACGAAGGCCCACCCCACATTGGGGCGATGCGCATCGCCACCGCCATGACCGATGTGCACTATGTCTTGCACGCGCCACAGGGCGACACCTATGCCGATTTGTTGTTCACCATGATCGAGCGCTTGCCGCGCCGCCCACCGGTGACCTACACCACCTTCCAAGCCCGCGACCTGGGTGGCGACACCGCCGAACTGTTCAAAAACGCTGCCCGCGACGCCTTTGAGCGCTTTGCCCCCAAAGCCATGCTGGTGGGGTCCTCGTGCACCGCCGAACTGATCCAAGACGACCCGGGTGGCTTGGCTCTGGCGCTGGACCTGCCGGTGCCGGTGGTGCCCTTGGAGTTGCCCGCCTACCAGCGCAAAGAAAATTTTGGCGCGTCCGAAACCTTTTATCACCTCACCCGCCGCTTGGCCAGCGCCA
>CAMDLJ010000115.1 GCA_945901665.1 Bordetella parapertussis
CGATGTGTTGACCCAAGCCAACACCAACCATGACCTGATTGTCAGCAGCGGTGGCGTCTCTGTGGGCGAAGAAGACCATGTCAAGCCCGCCGTGCAATCCTTGGGTGAACTGCATGTGTGGCAAATTGCCATGAAACCAGGCAAACCATTGGCGTTTGGGTGGATCAACGCAGAGCGCACATCGCCCACCCATGCCCCCTGTTTTTTCATGGGCTTGCCAGGCAACCCGGTGTCGAGTTATGTGACCTATTTGTGTGTGGTCAGGCCCTTTTTGGCGGCCTTGCAAGGTTCTGTGGTTCGCGACCTTTCCCCGTACCGACTGCCCGTCCATTTCGACTGGCCCAGGCCTGACAAGCGGCGTGAATTTTTGCGCGTGCGCCGCAACGCCCAGGGCGGTTTGGATTTGTTCCCCAACCAAAGCTCGGGGGTCTTGACATCGGCGGTGTGGGGTGACGGGTTGGTCGACGTGGCCCCAGGCCAAGTGCTGAGCCACGGCGACGAGGTGGCTTATTGGCCTTTTGCACATTGGTTGTCATGAAAATTCATTTGCGTTACTTTGCCTCGGTTCGCGAGCTCATTGGCACCGGGCAGGAGTCATTCCAAACCCAAGCCAGCCATGTGGGCGACTTGCGCCTGGAACTGATGGCGCTCAGTCCGCAACATGCCGAGGCTTTGGCACCCCAAAAGGCGGTGCGTGCCGCCCTCAACCAAGTGGCCTGCACCGAGGATGCGCCCTTGAGCGATGGCGATGAGGTCGCATTTTTCCCACCGGTGACGGGGGGCTGAAGAGGGCGTCCTTGTCGGTGTCTATTCAATCTGAAGACTTTGATATTGGGCAAGAGCACCAAGCCTTGCGCGCGCAAGATGAACGGGTGGGGGCGGTGTGCAGTTTTTTGGGCACGGTGCGCAGCCAAAGCGATGGTCAGGCTGTGTCTGCCATGGCCTTGGAGCATTACCCGGGCATGACCGAAAAAGCCATCATGGCCATGTTGACCCAGGCCCAAGACAAATTTGATATTCACGCGGCGCGGGTGATCCACCGCATTGGCGACCTGATGCCGGGAGACCAAATTGTGTGGGTCGGCGTGACCTCGGCCCACCGAGGGCAAAGTTTCCAAGCCTGTGAATTTTTGATCGATTACTTGAAAACCCAAGCCCCCTTTTGGAAAAAAGAGCAAACACCCAGCGGAGCGCGGTGGGTCGATGCCCGGGTCAGCGATGACGATGCCTTATCTCGCTGGGGCATCCTAGTGCCTCGCCAAGCCGTTTGATTGATGTGGATCAAGCCCTAGGGGCTTGCTTCACTTTGGCACCGCTTGAAAACAGCCGCGGCAACCCAAAATGCAGTTCATCACAACAATGACGGGATAAGCCATGCGAGTCGAAAAGCTCACCACCAAGTTTCAAGAAGCTTTGTCCGATGCCCAAACCTTGGTGTTGGGCGCCGACCAAGCCTATATTGAACCGGCCCACTTGTTGGTCGCGATGTTGCGCCAAACCGATGGCCCGCAATCGCTGCTGATGCGCGCGGGTGTGGCGGTACCTGCCTTGTTGCAAGACGCCCAACAAATGATGGCAAGGTACCCCCAGGTTCAGGGTCAAGACCAAGTTCAGGTGGGGCGCGAGTTGGTGGGATTGATCCAAGCGGCTGAAAAAGAGGGCCTCAAGCGCAAGGACCAATACATTGCCGGCGAACTGTTTTTTCTGGCCTTGGCCGATCACAAAGGGGATACCGGCCAATTGGTGCGCAAGCACGGTCTGGCCCGTGCCAGCTTGGAGGTGGCGATCGATGCTGTGCGCGGTGGCGCGCCGGTGCAAAGCGCCGACGCAGAGGGCCAGCGCGAGTCACTGAAAAAATACTGTGTGGATTTGACCGAGCGCGCCCGCGCCGGAAAGTTGGACCCCGTGATTGGCCGAGACGACGAAATACGCCGTGCCATCCAAGTGTTGCAACGCCGCAGCAAGAACAACCCGGTGTTGATCGGTGAGCCAGGGGTCGGCAAGACAGCGATTGTGGAGGGCCTGGCGCAACGCATCGTTGCCGGTGAGGTGCCCGACTCCCTCAAAGGCAAACGGGTTTTGTCTTTGGACATGGCGTCCCTGTTGGCCGGCGCCAAATTCAGGGGTGAGTTTGAAGAACGTTTGAAGTCGGTGCTCAAAGAGCTGGCCCAAGATGAGGGGCAAAACATTGTGTTCATCGATGAATTGCACACCATGGTGGGTGCCGGCAAGGCCGAGGGCGCGATGGACGCCGGCAATATGCTCAAGCCTGCGCTGGCCCGCGGTGAGTTGCATTGTGTGGGCGCCACCACCTTGGATGAGTACCGCAAGTTCATCGAAAAGGATGCGGCCTTGGAGCGGCGCTTTCAAAAAATCATTGTGGGCGAACCCACGGTCGAGGCGACCATTGCCATTTTGCGCGGTTTGCAAGAGCGCTACGAGGTGCACCATGGTGTGGAAATCACCGACCCCGCGATCGTTGCGGCAGCTGAGTTGTCTCACCGCTACATCACCGACCGCTTCTTGCCCGATAAGGCAATTGACCTGATTGACGAGGCGGCGGCCAAGATCAAGATCGAAATTGATTCCAAGCCCGAGGTGATGGACAAATTGGACCGGCGCTTGATTCAACTCAAGATTGAGCGCGAGGCGGTCAGAAAAGAAAAAGACGATGCCTCGCAAAAGCGCCTGGCTTTGCTGGAAGAAGAGGTGGTCAAGCTCGGCAAAGAATACGCCGACTTGGAAGAAATATGGAAATCAGAAAAATCCAATGCCCAAGGCAGTGCGCTTGTCAAAGAAGAAATCGATCGGATGCGTTTTCGCATCGATGAATTGACCCGCAAGGGTGAGTTCAACCAAGTCGCTGAGCTTCAATACGGCAAATTGCCGGAACTCGAAAAGCGGCACAAGGAGGCGCAAGCCAAAGAGGCCAAAAAGTCCAATGACAGCGGTCAGCCTCGCTTGCTGCGCACGCAAGTCGGTGCCGAAGAAATTGCCGAAGTGGTGGCCCGTGCCACCGGTATTCCGGTGTCCAAGCTGATGCAAGGCGAGCGCGACAAGTTGTTGCTGATGGAAGAGCGCTTGCACCAACGGGTGATCGGGCAAGAGGAGGGCATCTCCGCCGTGGCCAATGCCATTCGCCGCTCGCGTGCTGGCTTGGGTGACCCCAATCGACCCACCGGATCCTTCCTGTTTTTGGGCCCCACGGGAGTGGGCAAAACAGAGCTGTGCAAAGCTTTGGCGGCTTTTTTGTTTGACAGCGAAGACCACCTGATCCGCATCGACATGAGTGAGTTCATGGAGAAGCACTCTGTCAGCCGAATGATCGGTGCGCCCCCGGGCTATGTGGGCTACGACGAGGGCGGCTACCTCACCGAGGCCGTTCGGCGCAAGCCCTACAGCGTGATCTTGCTCGACGAGGTCGAAAAAGCCCACCCCGACGTGTTCAATATTTTGTTGCAAGTGCTCGATGACGGTCGTTTGACCGATGGGCAGGGGCGCACGGTGGATTTTAAAAATTCCGTGATCGTGATGACCTCCAACATTGGCTCACCGATGATTCAAAGCATGGTCGGGCGCGATAACGCCGAGATCAAAGATGCGGTGTGGGAGGAGTTGAAAAACCATTTCAGGCCAGAATTTCTCAACCGCATTGATGAAACCGTGGTGTTCCACTCTCTGGACGCCAGCCACATTGCGCGCATCGCACAAATTCAGCTCGATTTCCTGGGCCAGCGCTTGGCCCACATGGACTTGCATTTGGACGTGTCGCCTGCGGCATTGGCCGAATTGGCCAAGGTTGGCTTTGATCCGGTTTATGGCGCACGCCCGCTCAAGAGGGCCATTCAGCAGCGGATTGAAAACCCCTTGTCCAAACTGTTGCTGGAGGGCAAGTTTTTGCCCCAGCAAGTGGTGGCCATTTCGGTCGATCCGGTGCGCTTCCCTGGGGAGTTTAAATTCACCCCGCAGGATGCGCCCCAAGCAGTCAAATCTGCTGCTTGACCATTGGGTGACCCGGGGCCTGCGCGGCTGGCGTGGCTTGCGGATAAACTGAGGAGCATGGAGCCCGGGTGCAAACCAGGGCTTTTTTGATTCACTCAACCGGAAAACCTATGCGCGCACGTTTATTGGGAGCTTTGTGGGTGTTGGGCTTGTTGGCAAGCCTGCACAGCTTGACGGCTTGGTCGCAATCCGGTTTTCCGAGCAAACCCGTCAAAATCATCGTTCCCGCCACGCCGGGCGGCACCTCTGATATTTTCGCCCGGGCCATTGCGAACAAATTGCAAGACAGCTTGGGCAAGCCGGTGGTGGTGGAGTACAAACCTGGTGCCGCCACCAATATTGGCACCGATTTGGTGGCCAAATCTGCGCCCGACGGACACACCTTGTTGATCAACGGGATCACCCTGGCCACCAACCCTTTGTTGTTCGCCAACTTGCCCTTCAACCCGGCCAGAGACTTTGCCCCCATCATTGAGGTGGCAGAAATGCTCAACGTGGTCACGGTGCACCCCAGCGTGCCAGTGAGCAATATGCGTGAGTTGGTGCAACTCATCAAATCACAGCCGGGTGTATTCAATCATGGGACTCCAGGGGTAGGGAGTTCAGGCTTTTTATCGGCAGAGTTGTTGGCGGTGAAAACGGGCGCCAAGATCACCCATATTTCTTACCAAGGCAATGCGCAGGCCGTGGTCGACCATTTAGGGGGAATCTTGCAAGTGGGTTTTGTCAACCTTCCCGTGGCATTGCAGCACGTGAAAACGGGCAAGCTCAAGGCCCTGGCGGTGACTTCGGCCAAACGCTCACCCCTGTTGCCCGATGTGCCCACGGTCGCCGAGGCCATGGGGCTGCCCGACTTTGAGTTGGTCGGCTGGTTTGGTTTGCTGGCCCCTTCGCGCACGCCCCCAGAGGTGGTGGCGCGCTTGCATGCCGAGACCCTCAAGGCATTGAAAGATCCAGCGGTGATCGAGGTGATCCAAGCCGCCGGCGGCAGTGTGGGCGGGGGCAGTTCAGCTCAATTTGAAGCGCGCATCCGGCGCGACGCCGAACGCTTGACCGAAGTGATTCAACTGTCAGGCGCTTCCGCCAAGTGATGCGCCATGTCAACCACCATTGAAAGCCCTCAAAGCGTGCCTTGGCGGCAAGACGCCCAGGTGATGGGTTTGGTGGGCTTGGTTCATGCCAGCTCGCATTTTTCGCATTTGCTGTTGCCCTTGATGTTCCCGGCTTTCATGAAAGATTTTGGCTTGGGTTATGCCGAGCTCGGTTTGTTGATGTCGGTTTTCTTCGTGGTCTCAGGTGTCGGCCAGGCCCTGTCTGGGTTCTTTGTCGATCACTTTGGCGCACGCCCGGTTTTATATGCCTCCTTGGCAATGCTGGCTTTGGCCTGCGCCAGCGTGACCCAAGTTCAGGGCTATGCGGGTTTGATGTGCTCGGCCGTTTTGTTTGGTTTGGGCAACTGCACCTTTCACCCGGTCGACTTCACCATTTTGAACAACCGTGTTTCTGAGCAGCGTTTGGGGCATGCGTTCAGCACCCATGGCCTGACTGGCAATTTGGGTTGGGCGGCAGCACCGACCTTCATGGTGAGCATATCGACCTTCAGCCATTGGCGCACGGCCTATGCCTGTGCGGCGCTGGTTTTTGTGTCGCTTTTGCTGCTGTGTTTGTTCCAGCGTGCGCATTTGCACACCGACCCTCAGCGCCATCCGGCGCAGGGCGCCAAGCCGTCGAACGGCACCAACACCAGCCTGTCTTTTTTGCGTTTGCCCGTGGTGTGGTGGTGCTTTGGATTTTTTGTTTTTTCCACCATGACTTTGGCCGTGGTGCAAAGCTTTTCTGTGTCCATCATGCAGTCTTTGGTGGGTGTGAGCTTTGAGGCAGCCACCCACACGCTGACTGCTTATTTGATCTGTGCTGCCCTGGGCATGTTGGCGGGTGGGTTCATGGCGGCAACCTTTGCCAAGCACACCCAAGTCGTGGTGGCTGGCAGCATGTTGAGTGCGGCCTTGTTGTTGGTGATTTGCGCGACCACGTGGTTGGGTCCCATGGGAAGCATGTTGGCGATGGCAATCACAGGATTTGCCGCTGGGGTGGGCGGTCCATCGCGTGATTTGATGATCAAACAAGCCACACCCAAGGGGGCCACGGGTCGGGTTTATGGGATGGTTTATTCCGGCATGGATGTGGGTTTTGCCATTGCGCCGGCCTTGTTTGGGGTGTTCATGGACCACGGTTGGTATGCCGCCACCTTGGTGGGCGTGAGCCTGACTTTGGTGGTGAGCGCTGCCTTGGCCGTGGTGGTGGGTCGACAAGAGGAAAGCTCGATTTGAGTTTTGGGTTTTTTTACAAAGCAAGTCATGGATAAGACAGATAAAAAACAAATCGCTGGCCATTTGCTGGTTGAATGTTTGGTCCATCAAGGTGTGACACATGCCTTTGGTGTTCCCGGCGAAAGTTTTTTGGCGGTGCTGGATGGGTTTCACGCTTACAAAGAACACATTCAATTTATCTCCAATCGCCAAGAGGGCGGTGCGGCTTTCATGGCCGAGGCCCAGGGTAAATTGACGGGGCGGCCGGGCATTTGCTTTGTGACGCGCGGGCCCGGTGCCACCAATGCCTCCATAGGGATACACACCGCTTTTCAGGACAGCACCCCCATGGTTTTGTTTGTGGGTGACGTGGGCAGCGATTACCGTGATCGCGAGGCATTCCAAGAGGTTGACTACAACAGCTTTTTCGGCCCCAACACCAAGGGGTTGGCCAAACGGGTGGAGCGGGTGGATGACCCGAAACGCCTGCCGGAATATGTGTCGCGTGCCTTTGCCATGGCCATGAATGGCCGCCCAGGTCCGGTGGTGGTGGTCTTGCCCGAGGACATGCTGACGCAAATGGTGACGGCGCGCCCATTGCCCCGGGTCGATCCGGTGGAAGCATGGTGCGACCCCGGCGCATTGCGCAAACTCAGAGAAATGTTGTTGGCTGCACAAAGACCTTTTGTCATTGCTGGAGGGGGCGGCTGGACGCCGCAAGCTGCGCAGGCGTTAGAGCGTTTTGCCGATGCCTGGAAGCTGCCGGTGGGCAATGCCTTTCGTTTCCAGGATACGTTTGACAACCACCACCCCTTGTACGCCGGGGACGTGGGCATTGGCATCAACCCTGCACTGGCGCGGCGCATCGAAAGTTGCGACCTCATCATCGCCCTGGGCCCGCGCCTGGGTGAAATGACCACCGGTGGATATGCCTTGCTCCAGGCGCCCAAGACCGCGCAAAAGCTGGTTCACATCCATGGCGGCGCCGAGGAGTTGCACCGGGTTTACCACGCCGATTTGGCCATGAACGCCACCATGAATGCGGCTGCCCGCGCTTTGGAGGTACTCAGCCCACCCCCTGAATTGCCTTGGGAGGCTTGGGCCCATGAAGCACATGCTGATTACCTGGCGAACTTAAAGCCCCAAACCCTGCCCGGGTCGATCGATATGCCCGCCATCATTGCCTGCATCGACCGGCATTTGCCCGCAGATGCCATCGTCACCAATGGGGCAGGTAACTTCGCCAGTTGGATGCACCGCTTTCACCGCCATCATGGGCTGGCCAAGGGCCACAAAACCCAGCTCGCGCCCACCTCAGGGGCCATGGGTTACGGTGTCCCGGCGGGCATTGGGGCAAGTATCTTGACGGGCCGAACGGTGCTGACCATCGCTGGGGATGGCGACTTTTTGATGAACGGACAAGAGCTGGCCACGGCCATGCAGTTTGGTGGAAAAACCATCATCGTTCTGCT
>CAMDLJ010000116.1 GCA_945901665.1 Bordetella parapertussis
TGGGCCTTCGTCGATGTAGGCCAGGCTGTTGCCGGGCTGACCATGCCTGTGCACGGGGTAGGGGTAAGCGTGCAGATCTGTCAAGCTGGTCGAGGCGGCACGGGTGTTGGGCATGGGTTCAGAGGTGCGGACTTGTCATGCCGGCGCCATGTTCAAGGGGCGGTTGTGTGCCAGCCGGCAAGCGCTGCGGTATCCCCGCCTTGCTGGTTGAGGCCCATGGGCCTTCAAGGCTTGGAGATGGTGCGCCATTGATCTTGATGCTGCCCCAGCCATTGAAGGGCCAATACATCATCGAATTGGCTGGGGTGAAAGTCAGCGCGGAAATAAGCCCGCCAATGGCTGGCGCCCCAACGCAGCAAACCTTGGCGACCCAACAACCAGTGCTGGGCACCCCGCCAGGTGGCAGCCTTGAACAACTGGCCATCGCGCCACAAATGGTGCGCGGTTTGGCGCAACAGATCAAGGGCGAAATGCAAGGACACCAGGCGCATCCAGCGTTTGCGCCACAGCTCATTGCCGTTCAAGGCGCGGTACAAGTCAAAGGCGGTGCAGCGGTGTTCCAATTCCTCGCTGGCATGCCACAACCACAACTGGCGCATGCGTTCAGGGGCTTGCGCCAACACGCTGGGGTGCTGCAGCAACCAGGCTGCAAAGATGGCCGTCAGGTGCTCGGTCGAAGCGGTCACAGCCACTTTGTGGCGCTTGTCTTGAAACGAATCCAGGCGTTTCAAGCGTTTGACCACCCGGGGCGCCCAGCGGTTTTCATAACCCAAAACAGCCAAATGCTGGTTATACAACTCGTGCAAACGTCGGTGGGTGGCCTCTTGCCCCACAAAACCTTGAATTTCGCGCGCCCAAGTCGGTTTTTGGTCGGCGGGCAATTGCGTCAAACCTTCGCGCAATGAATCGATGAAAAACTGCTCGCCCACTGGAAAGCTCATCGACAAAGCATCAAAAAAAGCGCTCAAAAAAACCTCGCCGCCGTTCCAATGCCGCGCCAAGGGCGGTTTCATGTCAATCAACAGGTGTCGGATGGTCAGTGCGTTCATGGCAGATCTGGGTTGGAAGGGGTATTTTGCCTGTGCGCGGTGGCGCTTGGCGGCGCGAGGCACGTTCGCCTCAGATCAATGATGTCTTTCGGTAAATAAATCAAAAGAATGCATTCATCGCTCTTGAGCGATTTGTCCTGCCTAAACGGGGTCTGGCGTTTACCAATCCGTTCATTCAGTCATTCACCTAAGTTATTGTAAACATTGGGTTTCATTTCCCTTTTAAACCACATCTGGGTGCGTCAAGCCAAGGATATGACCCGATTATTGACTAGAATCTCGCCCCAAGGAGCGCATATGTCAAACCCATCAGATTCTCTAGAAAGCGTTGTCATTGGTGACGGCGTGGTCGTCAAAGGCACGTTCGTTGTCCCGTCCAAAGCCATTGTCAATGGCGTGATTGAAGGCGATTTGACCGCAGAAGAGGTGTTGATTGGACCGACTGGCAAAATTTCTGGTCGCATTTCAGCCAAAGTGATTGATGTGCGCGGCGAGTTGCACAACACCATCATCAGTGAAAAAAGCTTGATTGTTCGCTCCACCGGTCGCATTGCGGGCAAGGTCCATTACTCTGAAATTGAGATCGAAAAGGGTGGTGAGATTGAAGGCAGCCTGAACCAGGGTGCTGAATACCACTCGACAGCACCGCGAATTCCGCCGGTGTTCCCCGACGTCAATAAGTACTGACTTTTCCAGACTGTCTGACCGTGTTTAAGCGAAGCATCACGCTGACTTTGGGCCTGCCTGCCATGTTGCGGGCCGTTTGGACGCGTGAGTACCTGGATGCGCGCATCATTCTTGAGCAAAACGCAGACCTGCGCTACCTGACCATCAGCGCCAAAGTGCAGCGCTTGGCTGTCCGCTCTGGCTTGGTCTTGCTGGGGGTGGTCAGCAGCTTGATTTTGTTTTTGACCATCACCAGCATCAGCTTGTTCATCAGCCGTGGCAAGCTCGAGCGCTCCCATGAGCAGGTGTACCGGGCCTTGCTCAGCAGCGCGGTCGAAGGCGAAAACGGCGAAAACTTTGCCTTGGATGAGGCTCAAATGGTGGCCTTGGCCCAAACCATCCGCGACCGCGACATGAGCATTCGGCGTTTTGTGGACACGTCGATGGTGGCGGTGTCTCAAGAAAACGAGAACATGAAAAACCAGCTCGACTCGTCCGGTTTGACAGAAAAAGTCATTCGGGTGATTCAGCAAAACTCGGCCAACGGCGGCTTTAACCTGGGTGACAACCTCAATGCCAACCCCTTGTTGCGTGGCAAAGTGGCGGAAGAGTTGTCCAATAACCGCGCCATGCGCGAAGTTTTATACGCCTTGCCCAACCGCATGCCGGTGTCCAATTACAGCGTCAGTTCAGACTTTGGCATTCGCAAGCACCCCATCAGCGGCTTGTCCAACTTTCACACGGGCGTGGATTTGTTGAGTGAGACCGAGGACGACAATGTCCACCCTGTGAAACCCGGGATTGTGGTTCTGGCCAAATATCATTCACAATACGGCAATACCGTGGTGGTCAGGCACAGCAATGGCATTGAGTCTTTATATGGGCATTTGGCCAATATGAAGGTGGAAGTGGGCGACAAAGTGACCACCGAGACCGTTTTGGGTCGGGTTGGCAATACCGGTGTGTCCACCGGAAAGCACCTGCACTTAGAAATTCTCGTTGGCGGTTACCCTGTCAATCCCCAAAAAGTGATCCGAACCGCGCAATATGTTCAACAAATTCAAAACCAGCCCTAGTGCACAGCCAGAAACTGTTTTGGCCGTCACCGCTGAGCCTGAGACTCAGCCTGCGGTTGCGCCTTTGGATGAGGCCCCGCCTTCGCCCATATCTCCTCCCGCACCTCTTACCCAACCCAACCCAGCGCCGCAGCGCAGCAGCATGATGGACATCATCTCCACTTCCACAGCCAAGCCTTCCATTTTGAGCGAGGGTTTCTCTTTTCGCGGCGAGATAGCCGCCAAGGGCGCGATCCATGTGGAGGGAACGCTCAATGGACAAATCCAAGTGGATGAGTTGACGATTGGTTCGCGCGGTCAAGTCGAAGGCGTGGTCACCTGCCAGAGTTTGCACATCAAGGGCAAGTTCACAGGAACGGCCACTTGCAGTGAGTTGATCGTGACCTCTTCTGCGTCGGTGGATGGCCATGTGGTCTACCAAACCTTGTCGGTACAAAAGGGTGCGTCGATCAAGGGCGAGTTGTTGTTGGTCAAGTAAAGCCAACCCAATCCTGCCGCCATGAACGAGCCAGCTCGCCTGATCAATGGGGCTTTGCTGCGCCAGCGGCGCGAAGGAAAGGGCTGGGCCCAAACAGATTTGGCCACCCGTGCTTGCTTGTCGCTGCGCCAAGTAAGGCAAATTGAAGATGGCGGCAACAGCTCTTTTTACAGTGAATCTGTCAAAGCTACTGCAGCCCGAAAAATAGCCGTTTTGCTGGGTTTGTCGCCTGAAAGCGCATTTGTGCAGGCACAAGCTGACAACGACTTGGGCAATCCGGTCACCGACCCCTTGAGCCCCACAGGTACTGAGCAAGCCCCAGCGCCCGTGACGGCGCAAGCTCCGCACACGCCTGGGACGGCCGCCAGTGCCGACCTGTCTTCGGTCATGACCCATGTGGCCGTGGCCACTGCTGACATCGATCCCCCCCCGCCCCAAAGCTTGTCCAGTGCTGGCGATGAAGGCGAGTCTCGGTCCAGCAGCTTTTTGTGGGTCGCTTTGCTGGCCGTGGCGGTGGGAGCGGGTGTGTTGCTCATGCCCAAGTCGCCCGATGTGCCGCAAACCCCCAACATGGCTGCACCGACAGACCCCAATCCGCCTGCGCCACCGCCCATGGTGCTGCCTGCAGACGCGGTTGAGGCTTCCGGTAACCTGCCTTCTGATGCCCCCATGGCACCTGGCAACAGGCCTGTGCCAACGGCCCCGGCAGGTGGTTCCAGCCTTGGCGCAGCTGGTTTGGTGACACCGACGCCCAATGCGGTGATTCCAGCGCCGCCCATGGCCCCAGCACCGCCCATGGCCCCAGCGCCGTCCAATGGGCTTGTCAAAACCCCTTGAAAAGGGGGCAAGGCCTGTCACTACCGGGCTTGGCGACTCTCTCGCACAAACACATCTTCTTTAGATTGATTAGCAAGCCCTGAAACTTGAGGCCAAACCTGGGACGGACCACTCAGACCGAGGCGCCCATTTCCAATGCCGTTTGCCGTGAAATCGCCCCCGAGGCCTCGCTGGGCAGACCCAAAGGCCAACCGCCCGTGTGCTGGTGGGTCACTTGGACCAAGGCTTGGATCCAATCTGGGTGGTCGTTCAAGCAGGGAATGTAGTGAAAGCTTTCTCCGCCTTCTTCCATGAAGGCATCGCACACTTCCATGGCGATTTCTTCCAGAGTTTCCAGACAGTCGCTGCTAAAGCCGGGGCACACAATGTCAATGCGTTTGGTGCCGTTTTGCGCCAATTGACGAACCGTGGGTTCGGTATAGGGCTCCAACCACTTGGCCTTGCCAAAACGGGACTGAAAGGTCACGCTGTATTGGCCTTTGACCAAACCCAATTGCTCGGCCATGAGCCGGGCGGTTTTGTGGCATTCGCAATGGTATTGGTCGCCCAATTGCAAGGTGCGCTCGGGCACACCATGAAAGCTCATCACCAAGTGGTCGCCACGGCCTTTTTCAGCCCAATGGGCCCGCACCGTTTGCGCCAGGGCATGGATGTAGGCGGGGTGATCGTGGTAGTGATTGACAAAGCGCAACTCGGGAATGCTGCGGGTGCGCCCAGCCCATGCGTAAACCGCATCAAACACGCTGGCCGTGGTGGTGGCCGAATATTGGGGGTAGGCCGGCAGGATCAGTACGCGGGTGGCGCCGTCTTGTTTTAGCGCTTCCAGTTGTTGGGCGATGGACGGACTGCCGTAGCGCATGGCGTAACGCACCAAGACTGCGCTGTCTGGGCCCTGCAAGGCCTGCGCCAGCAGTTGGGACTGCTTTTCGGTCCACACCTTGAGGGGCGAGCCGTGCTCGGTCCAAATGGCAGCGTATTTCAGGGCCGATTTTTTGGGGCGTACCCGCAAAATAATGCCGTGCAAAATGGCCAACCACAGCAGGCGCGGGATTTCCACCACCCGAGGGTCGCTCAAAAATTCGGCCAAGTAGCGGCGCAAAGCCGCGCCCGTGGGGGCATCGGGCGTGCCCAGGTTGCAAAACAGCACCGCTGTGCGGGCTGGTTGACCATGGCGAAAGGGGGGTTCTGCGGCAAAGCGCGGTGAAGCAGGCATGCGGTATTCTCGCTCACCCATGAACATACCTGCCCCCCACCCCAGCCTCATCCGTGCCATCAGCTTGGATTTAGACGACACCTTGTGGCCCATTGGCCCCATCATGGCCCATGCCGAACAGGCATTGAAGCAGTGGCTGGGCGCAAACGCGCCAGGCGCCTTGGCCCTTTATGACCAAGCCGAATGGGTCCAGCAAGCCCGCCGTCGGGCCCAGGCAGCGCTGGCCGACAAACCGCATGATTTCAGCGCCATGCGCCGGGACATGATTGGCCAAGCCCTGGCCCAAGCCGGGGAGCAGACCGATTTGGCCACCCCTGCTTTCGAGGTGTTTTATGCAGCACGCCAACAAGTCACTTTGTTTGACGATGCCTTGGAAACCTTGGATTTTTTGGCCCAACGCTTTCCCCTGGCGGCCTTGACCAACGGCAATGCCGACGTACAGCGGGTTGGTTTGGGGGCGTTTTTTCAATGCGCCGTCAGCGCCCACGAGCATGGCATCGCCAAGCCCGATCCACGCATTTTTTGGCACACCGCCGAGCGCTTGAACCTGGCTCCAGAAGCGGTTTTGCATGTGGGCGACGATGCAGCCCTGGATATTTTGGGCGCTCGAGCCGCCGGCATGCCCTGTGTCTGGCTCAACCGCCAGGGCGCGCCCTGGGTGCATGACGGCCCGCCGCCATGGACGGTTTCATCCTTGCGAGAGTTGGTCCACCACTTCCAGGCCTGAGCGCACGGCCCCTTCCAGTGTGGAGGGGTAAGGGCCTTGCACATGGTCACCGCAAGCCCACAGGCCCGGGCCGATGCGCGCAGGGGGACGCGTGAGCCCTGGGGTGCAACTGAAGGTGGCGCGCCGTTCCACCACCGTGGTGATGACTTGCAAGCCGTCCAAGCCGAGTTGCTTGTGAATTTGTCCCAGCACCGCTTGGGTGATGTGCGCACGCTCGCCTTGGCAAGCACTCACCACCGCAGCCAAGATGCCGCGCTGCGCCCGGTCGCCGCTGAGTGCGCCGCGATCAAATACAAATTGGGCCGGCGCGTTGGGGCCGCTGTCCAGGGCCACCATGGGCCTGGGCAGCACAGCCTGGCCCAGGCCATTGCTGGTGCTGGTGCTGGTGCAGCGCAGGTACACGGTGGCAATGCCTTCGTGCTTCATTTGTGCGGCCTGGGCTGACCAAGTCGGGTTCACCACCTGGGTCAGCCGCGCGGCCTCCCAGGCCGGGCAAGCCAGCAACACCGCGTCGTTCGCATCCATGGCTTGGGGGCAGAACTTTTGGTGCTGACCCAATTGGATTTGGGCGCCGTGGGCGCGCAGCCAAGCCAGGGCCGCGTCGGGCAACAAGGCGCTCATGTCGCTGCGCGGCAGTAAAAAATCGGCACCCCCAGGTGCGCCATACAAAGCGTCGCGCAAGACCCTTAAAAATACAGTGCCACAGGCCTGGTCTATGGGTGTGTTCAAGGCTGAAACGCACAGGGGCTCGATCAAATGGCTGATCACCCGAGGCCGCAGACCCATGCACAGCTCGCGCACGCTCATGAGGGGGGGGCATACAAATCCTGCGCGCTGCCAGCCCGCCGCCATGCCGATCAAGGAGAGTTTGTCGCGCCAGTCCAGTGCGTTGGATGCGGTAATGCCCCACAAGAGGTTCCAAGGCGGGCGCAGGTCGGGCAGCGACAGACCCATGCCTTGCGGGTTGCGCAGGTTCAGTGGCATGCGCCAAAACATGCGTTCGGTGTCTAAGCCCAATTTCCGCATCAAAGCCAAGGTGTGGATATAGGCCCCGATCAACAGGTGGGGGCCGTTGTCCAGCACCAGACCTTGGTGCTCAATGCGCCTGGCCCGCCCCCCCAGGGTCGGCGCGGCTTCCAACAATGACACCTGCCAACCCAGCTCGGTGGCGCGCACCGCGGCGGCCAAACCGGCCCAGCCGCCCCCGACAATGGTCAAGCGTTTCAAAAACGGCCCAGGGCCTGCACCTTCCAGGCCAGCCAAAATTTGCGCAAAGGGGTCAGCCGCACGCGCTGGTGCAGCACCGGGAATTGGGCCGATTCAATTTCTCGCAACAAGGTGCGGTAAATGCTGGCCATCATCAGGCCCGGTTTTTGGCTGCGCTTGTCGGCATGGGGGAGCATGTCAAAAGCTTGTTCATAAAGCCCATGGGCACGGGCCGCTTGGTGGCGCATCAAGGCTTGAAAGCGGGTGGAGTCTTGGCGCTGCAAAATCTCTTGGGCTTTGACCTCAAACTGCTGCAGCTCGTTGATGGGCAGGTAAATGCGTCCGCGCACCGCGTCCTCGCCCACGTCGCGGATGATGTTGGTGAGCTGAAAGGCCAGCCCCAAGGTGTGGGCATAGGTGGTGGTTTGGTCCTGGGTTTGACCAAAAATGCGCGCCGCCACTTCGCCCACCTCGCCGGCCACCAAATGGCAGTAGCGCTGTAG
>CAMDLJ010000117.1 GCA_945901665.1 Bordetella parapertussis
GCAAGTGGCCGAAATGTCTTGCTCAAAGCGTTTGCTGATTTTGTGCGCTTTGAACACCTGGCCAGGGCGGGGTTTGGGGATTTCCACCGTCTCGATGAACTCACCCGGCTGCAGCACATTTTTCTTCTGCCCGGTATAGAACTGCTCCAAGGGCACCGCGCGGGTTTTGCTGCCTCGGCGCAATTGCAACACCGCCGACAAGGCCAACAAGCAAGGCATGGAGTCGCCTATCGGTGAGCCATTGGCAATGTTGCCCGCCAAGGTCGCGGTGGACCGAATGGGGGGCGAACCAAAGCGGCGCAACACCTCGGCAAAGTCGGGGTAAGCGCCTTGGATGAGGTGCATGGTGTCTTCCAGCGACACCGCCGCCCCCACGCGCCACGCTGTGGCGGTGTCTTGCACTTGGCGCAGCTCGGTCACATTGCCCAAATACACGATGTGGTCGGGCCGGGTGTATTGCTTGTTGACCTGCAAGCCAATTTCGGTGCTGCCAGCCAACAAGGTGGCTTGGGGGTGCAGGGTCAAATAGGCGGCCACTTCGGCCACGGTGGATGGGGCCACAAACTCGTTGCCTTTGCGCGTGCGCAGCACGGGTTGGGAGATGATTTCGCCTTCCAAGCTGAGGGTGGGCACAGGAGAGCGGCGAATCTCTTGGAGCAAAGGCACGTCGGCTTGGTCATCGAGCTTGAGACCAGCGCCTTTTTGGCAAGCCTGCTGGGTGGCGTCGATGATGGGTTTGTAGCCGGTGCATCGGCACAAATTGCCGCTGAGGGCGTCGGTGATCTCCAGCCGCTGGGGTTGGGGTTTGATTTGGACCAAATTGACCAAGCTCATCACAATGCCGGGGGTACAAAACCCGCACTGCGAACCGTGGCAGTCCACCATGGCCTGTTGCACCGGGTGCAAGCTGCCATCGGCGCGCTTCAAACTTTCCACGGTTTTGATGGACTTGCCATCCAGCGACGGCAGCAAGTGGATACAGCTGTTGATGGGGCGGTAATCCACGCCTTTGCCGCTGGCGTTGAGCTCGCCCATCATGACCACGCAAGCGCCGCAATCGCCCTCGGCGCAGCCCTCTTTGGTGCCCGTGCGAAGCAGCTCCTCGCGCAGGTAATCTAAAACCGTGGTGGTGCGGCGAACACCCTTGGCTTCAACGATCTGGCCGTCGAGCACAAAGCGAACCGTGTTGGTGACTGGGAACATGGGAGTTGAGTAGTGGGTTGGGTGATCTGCAAAAGGTTTTCAGACCATTTTAGGGACAGCCGCCGGCGGCACCCAGAGCCTGACAAAAAAAGGGTCGGACCCCCAGAAAACCGCCCTGCCCTTCAAGAGCCGCGGTAAGTGGAATAGGCCCAGGGACTGACCAGCAAAGGCACGTGGTAGTGGCTGGCCACATCGGCCAGACCAAAGTCCAGGCTGACTTGGTCCAAAAATGCAGGCTCGGGCAGGGCCACCCCGCGGCCCACAAAATACGCTTTGACATCAAAAACCAAGCGATACGTGCCCTGTTTCAGGCTTTGGTTGTCGTACAAAGGCCCATCGGGGTTGCGCCCATCGGCATTCAGCGCAAACCGCTTCACCAAGTTCGCTTGCCCCCCATGGGTGGTGTACAAGGCCACGCCCATGCCCGCCGCTGGGCAGCCGTGCATGGTGTCCAAAACATGTGTGCTCAAGCCCATGGGCTCTCCTTGGCGGTGGTCAGATGCAAAAGTGTATACAATTTTTTCAACCCATTGACCGAGCCCTTCTCGTCAAGCCATGTCCGAAACCAGCACACCCACCGATCAGATTGTCGAAGGCCTGACCCGCGCCATCGTCGAGCATCGATTGCAGCCCGGCGCCAAGCTGGCCGAGCAAAAGTTGGCCGACCATTACGGTGTGTCGCGCACCCTGGTGCGCCAAGCCCTGTTTCAGTTGTCGCAAAAGCGCCTG
Source organism: Bordetella parapertussis (assembly GCA_945901665.1). The sequence continues at coordinate 1,933 of CAMDLJ010000117.1, forward strand.
ATCCAGATGGAGCCTGCGCGCGGGGCTTTTGTGGCCACCCCATCGGTGAACGAGGCCCGCCAAGTGTTTGCGGTGCGGCGCATGTTGGAGGCCGAAATGACCCGGGCTTTTGTGCGCATGCTCCAGCCCGAATGGTTGACCAGCTTGCAAGAACACGTGGCCCAAGAGCGTGCTGCGATCGCCCAAGACAATGTCAGCGCCCGCACCGAATTGCTGGGTGACTTTCATGTGCGCATGGCCGAGTTGATGGACAACCCGGTGTTGGCCGACATGCTCAACGACTTGATATCGCGCTGCGCCCTGATCACCTTGATGTACCAAAGCGCCCACGCGGCCCAGCACTCGGCCGACGAGCATGCGGCCATCGTGCAAGCCATGGCGGCGCGCGACGAAAACTTGGCCGTGGCGCTGATGGCCGAACACCTGCAACATGTGGAAGACAGCTTGATGTTTGAGCGCACCGTGCCCAGCAACGATGTGGCGCAAGCCTTGCGTTGATTTTTTTGGATGACCCCATGAACTACGACAGCACCTTGCCTTACCCGCGTGACCTGATCGGTTACGGCCGCAACCCACCCCACGCCCAATGGCCTGGCCAGGCCCGGTTGGCGGTTCAGTTTGTGTTGAACTACGAGGAAGGGGGCGAAAACGCCACCTTGCACGGCGACGCTGGGAGCGAACAATTTTTGAGTGAAATGTTCAACCCGGCCAGCTACCCCGACCGCCACATGAGCATGGAAGGCATTTATGAATACGGCTCGCGGGTGGGCGCGTGGCGCATCTTGCGTGAATTTGAAAAAAGAAAATGGCCCCTCACGGTGTTTGGTGTGGCCATGGCCTTGGAGCGCCACCCTGAATTGACCACCGCTTTCGATGAGTTGGGGCATGAAATCGCCTGCCATGGCTGGCGCTGGATCCACTACCAAAACTTGGACGAAGCCACCGAGCGCGACCACATGCTCAAAGCCCTGGCCATCATCGAGCGGCTGACCGGCCAACGCCACGGCCAAAGCGACACCGTGCACGGCGCGGGTTGGTACACCGGTCGCGACAGCCCCAACACCCGCCGCTTGGTGGTGGACCACGGCGGCTTTGCCTACGACTCCGACTACTATGGCGACGACTTGCCTTTTTGGATGAAAGTGGCCAAAAGCAATGGCCAAGTGGTGCCCCACTTGGTGCTGCCCTACACCTTGGACACCAACGACATGCGCTTTTCCTCGGCCCAGGGTTTTGCCCAAGCCGAAGACTTCTTTATTTACTTGCGTGACACCTTTGACGCCTTGTACGCAGAAGGGGCTGACAGCCCCAAGATGATGAGCGTGGGCATGCACTGCAGATTGCTGGGCCGCCCGGGCCGCATCGTGGCGCTGCAAAAGTTCATGGACCACATCGAGCGCCACGACCGGGTTTGGGTATGCCGGCGCATTGATGTGGCCCAGCATTGGCGCAAAGTCCACCCCTACCAGGAAACCCCATGACACTGAGCCTCGCCCAACTGAACGCCATGTCGCCCGATGCGGCCCTGCAGGCCTTGCACGGCTTGTATGAACACTCCGATTGGATTGCCGAGCAGGCATTGAATCAGCGCCCCTTTGCCAGCGCCGCCCAACTCAAGCACGCCATGGTGCAGGTGCTGCGCCAAGCGGGCCATGACGCGCAACGCCAGCTGATCCGTGCCCACCCCGAATTGGCCGGCAAGGCCATGCTGGGCAATGCCTTGACAGCCGCCTCCACCGACGAGCAAAGCCGCGCGGGCCTGACCCATTGCACCGCGCAAGAGCTGGCCCAGATCCAACAACTCAACCGCGACTACAACGCCAAATTTGGTTTTCCGTTCATCTTGGCGGTGCGGGGCCCGCGCAGCCAAGGGCTCACCCGTGCACAAATCATTGCCACCTGGCAAAGGCGTTTGGGCCACCCGCTCGACTTTGAGTTTGCCGAAGCCTTGCGCAACATCCACCGCATTGCCGAAATTCGCCTCAACGACAAACTCGGCGTTCACCCCGAATTGGGGCAAGAGGTGTGGGACTGGCACGAATGGTTAGCGCAATTCAGCGACCCCGGCTTTGCCGAGCGGGGCGAGTTGACCGTCACTTACCTCACGCCCGCCCACCAAGCCTGTGCCAAAACCCTCACCTTGGGCATGCAAGCCTGTGGCTTTGACGAGGTGCACACCGACGCGGTGGGCAATGTGGTGGGCGTCTACCACGGCAGCACGCCACAAGCCAAACGCTTGCTCACCGGATCGCACTACGACACGGTGCGCAATGGGGGCAAGTACGACGGGCGCATGGGCATAATGGTGCCCATGGCCTGTGTGCGCGAGCTCGCCCGCCAAGGCCGGCGCTTGACCCATGGCATTGAGGTGGTGGCCTTTGCCGAAGAAGAGGGCCAACGCTACCGGGCCACGTTTTTGGGCTCGGGTGCGCTGGTGGGCCAATTCAATGCCGCGTGGTTGGAGCAAACCGATGCCCAAGGCATTTCCATGCGCGAGGCCATGGCCCATGTGGGGCTGGAGCCGAAACACATTGCCGCTGTGGAGCGTGACCCCAGCCGCTACCTGGGTTTTGTGGAAGTGCACATCGAGCAAGGCCCGGTGCTCAATGAGCAAGACATGCCTTTGGGTGTGGTCACCAGCATCAATGGCAGCGAGCGTTACCTGTGTGATATCCACGGCATGGCCAGCCACGCGGGCACCACGCCGATGGACCGCCGCCGCGATGCCGCCGTGGCCATGGCCGAATTGGCCTTGTACATGGAAAAGCGCGCCGCACGCGACGGCGACTCGGTGGCCACCATCGGTCAGCTTCAGGTGCCCAATGGCTCGATCAATGTGGTGCCGGGCCGCTGCCAATTCAGCTTGGACATGCGCGCCCCGCTGGACGCCCAACGCGATGCCTTGGTCGCCGATGTATTGGCCGAGTTGGACGCCATTTGCCAACGCCGGGGCGTGCGCCACCAAACCGAAAAAGCCATGAGCGTGGCGGCCGCACCCAGCCACCCCGCGTGGCAAAAACGCTGGGAAAACGCGGTCACCGCTTTGGGCTTGCCGGTACACCGCTTGCCCAGCGGCGCCGGACACGACGCCATGAAGTTGCACGAAGTCATGCCCCAGGCCATGCTGTTTGTGCGTGGCGAAAACAGCGGCATCAGCCACAACCCTTTGGAGAGTGTGAGCTGCGATGACCTGCAACTGGCCATCGATGCCTTCGCCCATTTGCTTGACCACCTGCACGAAACACCCGCACCATGAACCACCACACCCACATCGATCGCTGGATTGACCAGCACTTTGACGAAGAAGTCGGCTTTTTGCAGGCTTTGGTGCGCGTGCCCACCGACACCCCACCGGGCAACAACACCCCCCACGCGCAGCGCACCGCACAATTGCTGCGCGCCATGGGCCTGGACGTCGAGGCCCATGAAGTGCCGGCCGCCGAAGTGCAGGCCCATGGGCTGGAATCGATCACCAACTTGATCGTGCGCCGCCGCTATGGCGACGGCCCCACCATTGCCCTGAATGCCCATGGCGACGTGGTGCCACCCGGTGAGGGTTGGAGCCACGACCCGTATGGCGCAGAAATTGTGGACGGCCACATGTTTGGCCGCGCCACGGCGGTGAGCAAATGCGACTTTGCCACCTTCACTTTTGCGGTGCGGGCGATTGAATCTTTGGGCTTATCGCTCAAAGGCGCGGTGGAATTGCACTTCACCTATGACGAAGAGTTTGGCGGCGAACTCGGCCCCGGTTGGTTGCTCAAACATGGGCTGACCAAGCCCGATTTGATGATGGCCGCAGGCTTTAGCTACCAAGTGGTGGTGGCCCACAACGGTTGCCTGCAACTCGAGGTCACCGTGCACGGCGAGATGAGCCATGCGGCCATTCCTGATAGCGGCGTGGACGCCCTGCAAGGCGCGACCCACATCTTGAATGCCTTGTACGCCCTGAATGCCAACTACCTTCAAGTCACCTCCCAAGTAGAAGGCATCACCCACCCCTACCTCAATGTGGGCCTGATCCATGGCGGCACCAACACCAATGTGGTGCCCGGCAAAGTGGTCATCAAACTCGACCGGCGCATGATCCCCGAGGAAGACCCCGCTCAAGTGGAGGCTCACCTGCGCGAAGTCATCGCCAAAGCGGTGGACAGCTTCAAGCCGCCACGCGGCGGACGCCACATCCGGGTGGACGTCAAGCGCATATTGCTGTCGCGGGCCATGGTGCCCTTGAGCGGCAACCGCCCCTTGGTACAAGCCCTGCAAAAGCACGCCAGCGAGGTGTTTGGCGAGCCCATCCCCGCGGTGGGCACACCGCTCTACACCGATGTGCGCTTGTATGTGGAGCGCGGCATTCCCGGTGTGATTTACGGCGCGGGGCCACGCACCGTGCTGGAGTCGCATGCCAAGCGGGCCGATGAGCGGTTGAACGTGCAAGACCTGCGCCGCGCCACCAAAGTGGTGGCCCGCAGTTTGTTGGATTTGCTCAGCTGATTCCCCACGCGCCAACAGCCAAATCCATGCCCCAGCTGTCCACCCCACCCGCCCTTTTTGCCTGGCTTGGCACCGCCTGTCCTCGGGTTTTCATGGGGTTGGCCTCGCCTCAAACTGTATACAATTTTGTATGGATTTATTAATCCTTCTCGCCAAGGGCTGGCCAATTGTCCAAGCTCAGCGGCGAAAGTGGTGCGAGGCGCACCAATGAGGATTGGCAATGCACACTGCAGGTGCGGCGCAGGTCGTCGGATGGGGGAAAATGCGTGTTGATCCCCCTGCGACCCGCCCGTGCTGGGCATCTATATTGCTAAACCCTTTCTTCACCCATTAGGAGCTTCCATGTCCAAACGTCCCTTTCTCAAGCTTTCCCTGCTGGCCACCTTGGCCATGTCAGCCACCTGGGCACAAGCCCAAACCACCCCCATCAAGTTCCAACTCGATTGGCGTTTCGAAGGCCCGGCTGCATTTTTCACCCACCCGGTCGCCGCTGGCTACTTCAAAGACGCCAAGCTGGATGTGACGGTGGACGCCGGCAATGGCTCGGGCGGCGCGGTCACCCGCGTGGCTTCTGGCACTTACGACATGGGCTTTGCCGATTTGGCCGCGCTGATGGAGTTCCACGCCAACAACCCCGACGCCCCCAACAAGCCCGTGGCCGTCATGATGGTCTACAACAACACCCCGGCGTCGGTCATGGCGCTGAAAAAATCAGGCATCAAAGTGCCCGCCGATTTGGCCGGTAAAAAATTGGGCGCACCGGTGTTTGACGCCGGCCGCCGTGCCTTCCCCATCTTCCAAAAAGCCAATGGCATTGGCACCGTGGCCTGGACCGCGATGGACCCCCCATTGCGTGAAACCATGCTGGTGCGCGGCGACGTGGATGCCATCACCGGCTTCACCTTCACCTCCTTGCTCAACATCGAAGCCCGAGGCGTCAAGGCCGAAGACGTGGTGGTCATGCAGTACCCAGAATTTGGCGTGAAGTTGTATGGCAACGCCATCATCGCCACACCCAAAATCTTGAGAGAGAACCCCGAAGCCGTGAAAGCCTTCCTGCGGGCGTTCACCAAAGGCGCCAAAGATGTGATTGCCAGCCCTGCCAAAGGGATTGAGTCGGTCAAGGCCCGCGACGGCATCATCAACACCGAACTCGAAGTGCGCCGCCTCAAGCTGGCCATCGACACGGTGATCAACAGCCCCGATGCGCGCAAAGAAGGCTTTGGTCAAATCCAAGGCCCACGCATGGCCCTGATGGCCTCGCA
>CAMDLJ010000118.1 GCA_945901665.1 Bordetella parapertussis
AATTTGCCGTCGCCGCTGTGGGCAGGGTTTTTCAGCTTGGCACCCACCACTTTGCCGGTGTCGTCGAGCACATGCTCCACGTCATGCGGCCAGAAATAATCTTTGCCACCTTTGGCCGTGCGGCGCGAGTAAATGTGGTTGATCACCATGCCCTGCGTCAAGAGTTTGGTGAAAGGCTCATCCACCTTGACCAGCCCCAAGTCGCGCATGACCTTGGTCCAAAACCGCGCATACAACAGGTGCAGGATGGCGTGCTCGATGCCACCGATGTACTGGTCCATGCCACTGCCGCCCGTGGCGTGCTGGGCGTCACGCATCCAGTACTGTGTGCCCTCGGCCACCATGGCATCGGTGTTGGTGGGGTCGCAGTAGCGCATGAAATACCACGACGAATCCACGAACGTATCCATGGTGTCGGTCTCGCGCCGCGCGGGTTTGCCGCAGGTGGGGCACGCGACACGCTGGTCGCTGCCTGGACTCGCCTTGTGGAAACCTTCGTGTTTGTGCAGCGGGTTTCCTGAGCCGTCAGGGATGCAGTCAAGCGGCAGGATCACGGGCAGGTCTTTTTCGGGCACGGGAACCGCGCCATGCTCTTCGCAGTGAATGATGGGTATCGGCGTGCCCCAGTAGCGCTGGCGGCTCACGCCCCAGTCGCGCAAACGCCAGGTGATTTTTTTCTCGCCCAAGCCTTTGGCTTGCAGCAACTCGGCCACTTTGCTCACCGCGTCTTTGAAGCGCAGGCCGTCTAGTTCGCCTGAGTTGACGCACACGCCGTCTTTGGTGGCGTACCACTCTTGCCATTGGCCCTGGTCAAAACGGCGCTTTGCGGAGACGTCAGCGGGTACGCCGGGCTCCTCATGCAGCAAGCCGAAATCGTCACCCGGCGCACCCGCCGTCGCTGACTTGACATGGGCAGAGGCAGTCGCTTTCGCCAGGGCGGTCGGTGCGGGGGCGGCCCCCGGAGAGGAATCGGAGCCTGCGACTGACGAGCCGGGGGTTGGCCCTGCATCGGCCGCAGCAACAGCACCCGAAGCAGGGGCAGCACCCGGCGCACGTGCCTGCGCCACCACCTGCGTGATGGGCAACTGGTACTTGAGGGCAAACGCAAAATCGCGCTCATCGTGCGCGGGCACACCCATGACCGCGCCATCGCCATAAGACATGAGCACATAGTTGCCCACCCACACCGCCACTTGTTCGCCCGTCAAGGGGTGCGTGACATGCAGGCCCGTGGGCATGCCCACCTTGTCTTTCACCGCCAACTCGGCCTCGGTGGTGCCGCCTTCTTTGCACTCTTCCAAGAAGGCTGCCAGCTTGGGGTTGGACGCGGCAGCATGCAGCGCCAAGGGGTGTTCAGGCGCGACCGCGCAAAAAGTCACACCCATGATGGTGTCGGCGCGGGTGGTGAACACAAACATGCGGCCGTCTTGGATCAACTGGCCATCGGCACCTTGGATGGTGTGGGGGAAGGCAAAGCGCACACCCTCGCTCTTGCCGATCCAGTTTTCCTGCATCAAGCGCACTTTGTCGGGCCAGCCGTTCAAGCTGGCTTTGGGGTTGCCAACCTGCACATGGTCGAGCAGCTCTTGCGCGTAGTCGGTGATCTTCAGGTAGTAGCCGGGGATTTCGCGTTTTTCCACCACCGCGCCGGTGCGCCAGCCTTTGCCTTCGATGACTTGCTCGTTGGCCAACACGGTTTGGTCCACCGGGTCCCAATTGACCACTTGGGTCTTGCGGTAGGCCACGCCTTTTTCCAACATCTTCAAAAACAGCCACTGGTTCCACTTGTAATAGGTGGCGTCGCAGGTGGCGACTTCGCGGCTCCAGTCGATGGCCAAGCCCATGGCCTGCATCTGCTGCTTCATGTAGGCAATGTTCTCGTAGGTCCACTTGGCGGGGGGCACGCCGTTCTTTAACGCCGCGTTTTCAGCGGGCAAGCCAAACGCGTCCCAGCCCATGGGCATCAACACGTTGTAGCCCTTCATGCGCAGATGGCGCGTGAGCATGTCGTTGATGGTGTAGTTGCGCACATGGCCCATGTGCAACTTGCCGCTGGGGTAAGGCAGCATGGAGCAGGCGTAGTACTTGGGGCGGCTGGTGTCTTCGCTGACGCGGTAGACGTCTTTGGCGGTCCAGTCGGCTTGGACGGCTGACTCGACGGCAGAGGGTTGGTAGGTGTCTTGCATGGGGCTCAATGAGAAACCCCGCCTGGGCACAGGGGCCTGGGGTCGGGGGAGTGGCGGGATTTTAGGCGCAGGGGCACCGACTGGGCACTCTGGCACCAACCGCCCCGGCCTCAGGGCTTGGCGCTGGGGCGCAAAACCAAGTCCAGGTGCTGCCATCCCTGGGATTGCAGCTCGGCCATCAACTCAGCCACCCGGCCATAGGCCGCAGCCTGATCGGCGCGCAACTGCAAGCGCGCTTGGGGGTTGGCCGCCTGCTCGATTTGCAAAGCTTGTATCAACTCGGCAGGGCCCATGGCGCGGCCTTGCCAGTGCCATTGGCCCTGGGCATCGATGTCAATCACCACCGGCTTGGCCATGGGCGCGGTGGCAGTCTGACCCCGGGCGGCGGGCAAGTCCAACGGCAAGGAGACCAAACCCATGGGAGCGCACAACAAGAAGATGAGCATTAGCACCAAAAAGACATCGACCAAGGGGGTGGCGTTGATCTCGCTCATGGGTGCGCCCTGTCGGGGCGCGCTGTAAAGCCGTGCAAAGGTCATGTCTCGCCGCCTGTCAGGGGCGCAGTCCGCAGAGCCAACAGGTCGTGGGCAAAGCCTTCCAGCTCGGCCTCCAGCCAACGGGCTTGGCGCGACAAGAGGTTGTAGGCGATCAAGGCGGGAATGGCCACGCCCAGCCCTAAGGCGGTCATGAGCAAAGCCTCGCCCACGGGTGCGGCCAACCGGTCCAGGCCCACCAGGGTCGAGGCGTCCATCCCCAGCATGGCGCGGCGCACGCCCCACACCGTGCCCAGCAGACCGACAAAGGGTGCGCAGGCAGCGACGCTGGCCAAAAAAGTGTGGCCGTGGTGCAAGCGCGCGCAAGCCAGGTGCAAAGCGTCGCGCAATGCGCGCTCGGTTTGCGCTGGCACCGAAGCACTGGCCGCCAAGGTGCCGGCCAGCGGCGCTTGGGCGGCCAGGGCCAGGCGCAAAAGCAAACCTTCTTTTTCTGTGTCTTGCAACACCTGAAGGCCCTGCTGCCAATGGGCGGCTTGCCAAAACAAGGCCTTGGACAGGGTCAGATCGAGGTGAACACGGCGCAGACGCCAAGCTTGGCTGAGCAAGACCGCCCAGGTGCTGACCGAAGCCGCAAGCAACAGGCCCAGCACCACGCCAGCGATGGCGTCAGCAGGGGCCCACCACGGGTGCACAAGGACCTCTAGCGCAAGTTCAGCACATCGAACATGTCGTACAGACCATGGCGTTGAGCGGCCAAGAACCAGGCCGCGCGCATGCTGCCTTGGGCATAGGTGGCGCGGCTGGAGGATTTGTGGGTGATCTCGATGCGTTCGCCGGTACCAGCAAACAACACCGTGTGATCGCCCACGATGTCGCCACCCCGGATGGTGGCAAAACCAATGCTGGAGGGATCACGCTCACCGGTGTGCCCCTCGCGGGCATAAACGGCGCAGTCTTTCAGGTCGCGCCCCAAAGCCTGGGCCACCACCTCGCCCATTTTGAGGGCCGTGCCTGAAGGGGCATCGACTTTGTGGCGGTGATGGGCCTCGATGATTTCAATGTCGTAGCCCGTGGCCATGGCCTGGGCCGCCATGGCCAGCAGCTTGAGGGTGACGTTCACGCCCACACTCATGTTGGGGGCCATGACCACCGCGATGCGCTGGGCGGCTTGGGCGATCAGCTCTTTTTGCGCTTCGCTGAAGCCGGTGGTGCCAATGACCATGTGCACACCCATCTCGGCACACACCTGCGCATGGACCAAGGTTCCCTCGGGACGGGTGAAGTCAATCAGCACCTGCGCCAGGGCCAGGCCTTGGCGCACATCGGCGGTAATGGTCACACCACTGCTGTGGCCCAAAAAAGCCGTGGCATCGGAGCCGATCGCCGGGCTGCTGGCGACATCCAAGGCACCCACCAATTGCGCATGGGGGTCGTTTTGAACGGCTTCGATCAGCATGTGGCCCATGCGGCCGCTGGCGCCAGCGACGGCAATGCGCAAAGGGGTTTGGGGGGTGGTCATGGGGGTCAAGGCAGCACAGCTCAACGCTGGGCGGGCTCCAAGGGCGGGTAGCTCATGCTCACTGGCGGTTCGGTGCTGTTGATGGGTGCCACAGGCCCTTTGGGCTTGAATTTGCTCAGCTCCGCCTCGCTGGCTTCGAGCTTGGGCACTTTGATGTCGATGCGGCGGTTATCGATGCGGGCGGCAAACTCGGCCTCGGTGGGCAATTCGTCGGCCTCAAAGCGAACCATGGCGTCACCTTCAAAAAACACGCTGATTCTGCGCTGCTGAGGCTCTGCCCCTTGGCGGCGCAAAGTGAAGGCGTAATCCCAGCGGTTGGCATGGAACACACTGGCCACCAAAGGGGTGCCCAAGACGTCACGCACCTGCCGGCGCGACATGCCTTTTTGCAGCATCTGGACTTGCTCTTTGGAAACAAAGTTGCCTTGCACCACATCAAAACGATAAGGGGTGAGCGCGGTGATGGTGCGACTGGCGGTGCGACTGGCGGTTTCGCAACCCGACAACAAAACACACAAGCCAGCACACACCCACAGAGCCCAGGTCGCTGTGCGCTGGGCGGCTTTGGTGGGGGCGAATGCAAAGGCTATCATGCGCTGATTCTAGCGTCTGGGCCTGCTTGCACAAGCTTCGGGCCGCACTGCAAAACCGCCATGGCCCACATTGACGACCTCAAAAACACCGGCCTCAAAGCCACCTCGCCCAGATTGAAAATCTTGGCGTATTTTCATGCGGGCAAACAACGCCACATGTCGGCCGAAGATGTTTACCGCTTGGTGGTGCAAGAGCGCGCCGACATTGGCCTGGCCACCATTTACCGGGTGTTGACCCAGTTTGAACAAGCCGGGTTGTTGCGGCGCAGCCAATTTGAGTCAGGCAAGGCGGTGTTTGAACTCAACGAAGGCGACCACCACGATCACCTGGTGTGTCTGGACTGTGGCCGGGTCGAGGAGTTTTTTGACGCACAAATAGAGTCGCTGCAAAACGAGGTGGCCGCAGCCAAGGGTTTTCAAATTGCCGACCACGCCCTGAGTTTGTATGCGCACTGCACCCGCAGTGCCTGCCCCCACCGCCATGCCATGGGGTGAGCCTCAGGTTTGCATGGCCTGGCGCTGGCGCTCGGCAAATTCTTCGTAAGTGTTGATGCCGCGCAACTGCAAAATGGTATTTCGCACCGCCGCCTCCACCAGCACAGCGATGTTGCGCCCGGCCACCACCTGGATGACCACTTTGCGCACCGGCACACCCAAAATATCCTGGGTCAATGGCTCATGGGGCATCCGATCGTAGTCGCGCTCCAAGGTTTCGCGGCGCACCAGATGCACGATGAGTTTGAGCCGCATTTTTCGGCGCACAGCGGTCTCGCCAAAAATGGCGCGGATGTCGAGCAAACCAATGCCACGCACCTCCAACAAGTTTTGCAGCAGATCGGGGCAGCGCCCCTCCAAAGTGGTTTGGTTGATGCGGTAAATATCCACCGCATCGTCGGCCACCAAGCCGTTGCCGCGGGAGATCAACTCCAAGCCCAGCTCGCTTTTGCCCAGACCCGATTCGCCGGTGATCATCACCCCCAGGCCCAAAATGTCCATGAAAACCCCGTGCATCGAAGCCCGGTCGGCAAAGTGCTTGGACAAATAAGCGCGCAAGATATCGATCACAAAGGCCGAGGATTCGCGGGTGGCAAACATCGGAATTTGGGCGCGTTCGCACATGGATACAAGTGCAGGCGGTGCGACCTGATCGTCGGCCAAGATCAGTACTGGTGGCTCTAAAGTGACAATGCGCGCCACCCGGCGGGCACAGTCCTCGGGGGTGGAGTTGCTTAAATAGGTCACTTCGCGGTGCCCGAGCAATTGAATGCGATAGGGGTGGATGTAATTCAGGTAACCGACCAAGTCGGCGCCAGAGCTGGCCGCGCGCACCGCCACCTCATCGAATCGCCGCTCCGATGCGCCGGTACCCGCCACCCAATGCCAGCCCAGCTTTACACGAAACGCCTCGAACAGCACATCGGCGCTGACAACGGTGGGCCTCACAAAGGGCACCCACCATGGATACAGCGCTGCAGGTTCTTCATGGCTGGGGCTGGGTGCGGCTCAGGCCGCCTGCGTTGACTTCCAGGTCGACAAGATTTGGTGCAACTCGTGCGCATCTTGGCTGGCTTTGATGCGGTCGCGCACCCGGCTGTCACTGAGCAACTCGGCGATTTCCGACAGGATTTCAAGGTGCTTTTGGGTCGATGCCTCGGGCACCAGTAAAAAAATCAGCAAACAGACAGGTTGCTCATCCGGGGCATCAAACCCAATCGGCGCAGCCAACTGAAACACCGCAGCCATGGGGCTCTTCAAGCCCTTGATGCGGCCGTGGGGGATGGCCACCCCATAGCCCAAACCGGTGGAGCCCAAGCGTTCGCGGGCAAACAAGCTGTCGGCCACCAAAGCGCGGTTCATGCCGTGGCGGTCTTCAAACAGCAAACCCGCCTCTTCAAAAGCACGCTTTTTGCTGGTCACGTCCACGCACACCAAGACTTGCTCGGGAGGAAGGATGGCTGAGAGTCGGTTCATGAAGGTGTCACAAAAGAGTGACAGATTATGCACCTGTGATCAGCACAAACTCAAATACTTTGTGATACCCCTGTCTGCCCAGAACCACACTCAGGACGACATTTGTCCAGCACAAAACGCCTTGAACAGGGCGTGTCTCCATCCAACCCCCTCAAATGAGGCTTGGTTGAACCCTTGGATTTTCAGCGCCCAGCCAGCCAAGGCTGGCTCAGCATGGATTAGGACACCATTACACGTTTGACGGTGGTGTGCTGATGGTCTTGCAACTTGTCTTTGTGGCGCACCACTTGGCGATCGAGTTTGTCCACCAAGTTGTCGACGGCGGCATACAAGTCGGCGTGGGCGCTCTCAGCGAACATATCGCTGCCCTTGACATGGATGTTGCATTCGGCCCTTTGGCGACCTTGCTTTTCCTTTTGCTTTTCCACGGTCAACAAGACTTTGACATCCACCACCTGATCAAAGTGTCGGGTGATGCGGTCTAGCTTGTGGGTCACATAACTGCGCAGGGCCGGGGTCACTTCCAAATGGTGACCGCTGATCGTCAAGTTCATGGAGCCTCCTGGTATTACAAGTGGGATGTCTGGGTGCCTCGGTCCCAGAAAACCATGGCACCACAGACAACCCCACTATGCACCGACCGTACCGGTTTGGCAACCTCCCAGGCCCCAAAAATTCCTTTTTAAACGGCCCCATTGGACAAACCTTGCGGCGCGACAAAACCAGCCGTGAAATGGCCCTGCCAAACCAAAAAATTTTACACTTCGGTGCCATAATTGAAAGTCGTACAAAACGGAGCGAACTCCTTGGAAACCTACCCCAGTTGGTAGCTTTCGGATTTCTTCGCGCAACGGGTTGGCCCGAACAGGCCACGCTGCCAGAGGTTCGAAAGCTGCCATGCCCTCAACGCCTTCGAAACCT
>CAMDLJ010000119.1 GCA_945901665.1 Bordetella parapertussis
CCCGAGCTGTACCCCGCTTTGGAGCAAAAAGCCATTGATGGCCAAGAGAACCCCTTAACGGTGATCAACGCCAACAAGTTCTGGGAAGTGCAAAAACACCTGGCCATCACCAACCACCAGTACAACCCGCAATCGGTGATCTTCAGCAAAAAGCTTTGGGACACCTTGAACGCCGCGGAGAAAAAACTGCTGGATGACGCCGCCGACGAAGCCGCCAAATACCAGCGCGAACAGTCACGCGGCTTGATGAACACGGCGCTGGAGAACATCAAAAAGAACGGCATGTCCGTGACCGAGTTCTCACCTGCCGAAGTGGCCAAATTTCGCGAAAAGATGAAACCCGTGATCGCCAAGCACGCCGCGACAGTGGGCGAAGCCACGGTCAACGAGTTAATGGCCGAGTTGGCCAAACTGCGCAAGTAACAACGCTCAGGGGTGCCGGCCATGCTGGCACCCCCACCGTTCCCCATGAATCCCCTGCGCATTGCCGTTGCCGGTGCTGGCTACATCGGCCTGGCCCACATGCAAGCCATTGCGCAAAACCCGCGCACTGCATTGGCCTGTGTGGTCGACCCCTCTGCCCAGGCCCTGCCCCACGCACAGTCCGCTGGCGTGGCTTTGTACCCCAGCCTTGAACACATGCTGGCCCAAGACCGCCCCGACGCAGTCATCTTGGCCACACCCAACACTTTGCACCTGGCGCACGCCATGTGGTGCGTGCAAGCAGGCCTGCCCTTTTTGCTGGAAAAACCCATCACCCCCACGGTGGACGAAGCCGAACAACTCGTTACTGCCATTGAACAAGTCTGCGCCCGTGCCTTGGTGGGCCACCACCGTGCCCACAGCCCCCTCATGGCCCAGGCCTGCGCCACCTTGGCCTCGGGACAACTGGGGCGCTTGGTCAGTGTGACGGGCAGCGCCACCTTTTACAAACCCGATGAATACTTTGCCGCCGCACCTTGGCGGCGCCAAGCCGGCGGCGGTCCCATCTTGATCAACCTGATTCACGAGGTGCACAACCTGCGCATGCTGTGCGGCGAAATCAGCGCGGTGCACGCTTTTGCCTCCAACGCCGTGCGCGGGTTTGAGGTGGAAGACACCGTGGCCATCAACCTGCGTTTTGCCAATGGTGTGCTGGGCAACTTCATGCTCAGCGACACCGCCGCCAGCGCCCGCAGCTGGGAGCAAACCAGCGGCGAAAACCCTGCCTATCCCAGCTATGGCGATGAAGATTGTTACGTCATATCTGGCACCAACGGCAGCCTGTCGGTGCCCACCATGCGCATAAAAACCTACCCCAGCGTGCCCGCGCGATCGTGGTGGAAGCCCTTTGATATGGGTCAGTTGGATGTGCAGCGCGGCGACCCGCTGGCCCACCAATTGCAGCACTTTGTCCAGGTTGCACAGGGACTGGCCGCGCCTTTGGTGAGCGCCCGCGACGCACTGCAAAACCTGCGTGTGACACAAGCCATCACCGAGTCCGGCCGCAGCGGCCAGGTGATCCACCTCACCCCAAGAACCGGAGCACTGGTTTGATCAACGGCGACACCGAACTCATCGCACACATTGGCTACCCGACGCATACCTTCAAGTCGCCGATGATTTACAACCCCTACTTTGCGCACACCGGCATCAACGCAGTGGTCATGCCCATGGGCTGCCAAGCTTTGGCATATCCTGGTTTTTTGCGAGCAGTGTTTCAGCTCAGCAACATCCGCGGGGCCTTGATCACCATGCCGCACAAGATCACCACCGTGGGCTTGGTCGATGTCACCTCACCTGCGGTCAAAATCGCCGGCGCTTGTAACGCGGTCCGGCGCCTGCCCGACGGGCGGCTGCAAGGCGATATGTTCGACGGCGAAGGCTTTGTGCGCGGCTTGCGCCGCAAAGGCTTTGAGCCCCAAGGCCAACGCGTGCTGGTGGTGGGCAGCGGCGGCGTGGGCTCGGCGATTGCCGCCAGCCTGGCCGCCACCCAACCCGCTTGTCTGCAATTGAACGACGTCAACCCGACCGCTGCCCAAGGCTTGGCCCAGCGCCTGCGCAGCCACCACCCTGACGTGAAAGTTTTGGTTGGCCCCAACGACCCCGCCGACATGGACCTGGTGGTCAACGCCACCCCTTTGGGCATGAACGAGGGCGACCCCATGCCGATCAATATCGACCGGTTGAGCGCCCACACCTTTGTGGGGGAAGTGGTGCTCAAACAGCACATGACCGCATTTTTGCAAGCCGCCCAAGAGCGCGGCTGCCCCTATCAAGTCGGCTCGGACATGTTGTTTGAGCAAATTCCTGCCTACCTGGAATTTTTTGGGCTGCCCACCACCACCCCCGAACAACTGCGCCGTTGGGCCCAGCTGGCCGCGCCCAAACCTGAGAGGATTCCCGCATGAACCACGCCACCACCGAGCGCGAAGACATCCGCACCCCAGACAACCCGATTGGCATGGACGGCATCGAGTTCATTGAATACGCCACCTCCAAACCCCAGGCCCTGGGACAGGTGTTGGAGATGATGGGGTTTCGCCCCATCGCCCGCCACCGCTCCCGCGAGGTCATGTTGTACCGGCAAGGCGAAGTCAACATCATCGTCAACGCCCACCACAGCCTGCACAGCCAAAGCGCCGCGCCCGATGAGCAACCGGTGATTGCCGCCATGGCTTTGCGGGTGCGCGATGCGGGCGTGGCCTACCAGCGCGCTTTGGACCTGGGTGCTTGGGCCGTGCCCACCCGGGTTGAGGTGATGGAGCTCAATATCCCGGCCATCCACGGCGTGGGCCAAAGCCGGATTTACTTTGTTGACCGACACCGCGTGTTCTCCATCTACGACGTGGACTTTGTGCCCATCCCCGGCGTGGACCAGCACCCGCCGGCACAGCACGGTCTGCACCTGTTTGGTTTGGTGCAATACATTGGCAATGAACGCACGGCCGACTGGACCGAGTTTTACCAAGCCTTGCTCGGCTTTGAAACCTTGCCCGACGCCCAGCGCTTTGGCATCTTGCCCAAAGGGCGTATTTTGCGCAGCCCTTGCAAAGGTTTTCACTTGCAACTGATCGAACCCGAACCCAGCGTGCTCGACGTGGAAGACGACGAACACTTTCAGCGCTTGGGGCTGGGCACCCGCGATGTGGACGCAGCGGTCAAATCCTTGAGCGCCCTGGGCGTGGAGTTTGTGGATCACGCCCACAGCACATCCCAGCGCGCAGGGGCTTTGACACGCAACTGGATGGGCTCGGTCAGCTTTGAACTGGTGGGGAACGTCCAGCCATGAGCAGCCCCGTCCCCCAAGCCACCATTGCCGACTTTGGCATGGACACCATTTCGCTGTCGGGCTCACTCGAAGGCAAGCTCAGGGCCATGGCCGATGCCGGATTTGGCCAGGTCATGCTGTCGGCCAAAGATCTGACCCAACACCCCAGCGGTGTCGAGGCGGCGGTTCAAGCGGTGAAAGACAGTGGTTTGCGCGTCACCGGCTTTCAGGTGTTGCGCGACTTTGAAGGTTTGAGCGGTCATTTGCATGCTTATAAAGTCGACATCGCCAAAGCCATGCTGGAGATGTGCGCAGCTGTGAACTCCCCGGTGTTGCTGGTCTGCTCGTCCACATCCCCCCACGCCAGCCAAGACCTGGATCACCTGGCCGCTGACCTGCGCAAACTGGCCATGCTGGCCTTGCCCAAACGCATCCGGGTGGCCTATGAGGGCCTGTCGTGGGGCCGCACGGTGCAAGCGTTCAACACCGCTTGGGAATTGGTGGCCCGCGCCGACATGCCCAACTTGGGGCTTGGCTTGGATTCGTTTCACATGTTTGCCACCCAAACCCCCTTGGACGACCTGGAGTTGATCGACCCAGACAAAATTTTCCTGGTGCAGCTGGCCGACTTCATGTGGCAAGAAATCCGCTCGGTCGAGGAGCGCATCACCACCGCGCGGCACTTTCGCGTTTTCCCCGGCGAGGGGGTGCACAGCGCGGCATTGGCCGACTTGGTGAAACGCTTGTACCAAATGGGTTACCGGGGCGATTACAGCTTTGAGGTATTCAACGACGACTATCAACAGCTGCCACAGCCGCTGGTGGCCCAGCGCGCCCATAACAGCGCCATGTGGCTGAGCGAAGAGGTGTTGCGCCGCTCGGTGCCTTTGCCCAATGCCATGCGGCTTCATAAAAACCCAACCAGGCCGACCCTGTCGGGCGCTTGAACCCGGCGTTGGCCCAGTGGCCAGTTGAAAAACCACTATCCTCTGGGGTTTAACCACTTTCACGGAGCCTGCCATGTTGACCCTGTGTGGATTCGCCGCCAGTAACTACTACAACAAAGTAAAAATCGCCTTGCTGGAGAAAGGCGTTGATTTCACCGAGCAACTCGCTTGGGTGGGTGAGGTCGACCGCCAAGCCAGCCCCCTGGGCAAGGTGCCTTATCTGATCACCGACCAAGGCAGTTTGTGTGAGTCAGCGGTGATGTTGGAATACATCGAGCAACGCTACCCACAACACCCCTTGTTGCCCAGCGACCCATTCGCCGCCGCCAAAGTGCGTGAACTGGTGACCTTTTTGGATCTGCACCTGGAACTGGTGGCCCGCAACCTGTATGCCGAGGCTTTGTTTGGCGGCAAAGTGAGCGACGAGGTGAAAGAAAAAACCAAAGCGCAATTGGACAAAAACCTGCGCGCCTTTGCCAAACTGGCGCGTTTTGACCAGTACCTGGCAGGCGACACATTTGGCTTGGCCGACTGTGCCGCCATCGTGCACTTCCCGCTGATCAGCGCCGCCACCAAAGTGATTTACGGCCAAGACCTGTTTGCCGAGTTGCCCGTGCGCGACTACCTCAAGCGCATGGGCGAGCGCCCCTACATGGCCCGGGTGCAAGCCGAGCGCAAGGCCAATGCCGAATTGATGATGGCGCGCATCAAGGCGAAGTCAGCGGCCAGCTGAACCGCCCACTTTTGAACCCCACTAGAAAGATCACCATGAAGATTCTGATGTTGCATGGCATCAACCACGATATGTTTGGCAAACGCGACCCCAAACAATACGGCACCATCACCCTGGATGAAATCAATGCCCAGCTGCAAGCCCTGGGCCAGCAACTCGGCGCCAGCGTCGAGTGCTTTCAAACCAACCACGAAGGCGCGATGTGCGAGCGCATCCACCAAGGCTTTTTGGACGGAGTGGACGCGGTGCTGATCAATGCGGGGGCCTGGACGCATTACAGCTATGGCATCCGTGACGCGCTGGCCATCTTGACCTGCCCCATCGTGGAGTTGCACATGTCCAACATCCACGCGCGCGAACCGTTTCGCCACGTGTCGGTGTTTGCCGAGATCGTCAAAGGCCAAATTTGCGGCTTTGGTGTGGACAGCTATTTGCTGGCACTGCGCGCTGCCGTCTCTGCCGCCAAGGCGGCCTGAACGCCATGACAACATCCATTGCCGACATGCGCAAAAGCTACGAGCGCGCAGCGCTGGACGAAAGCGCCTCCGAAGCCGACCCCTTGAAACAGTTTGAGCGTTGGCTCCAAGAGGCCATCAGCGGCGAATTGCCCGAACCCACGGCCATGACCTTGGCCACCGTGGGCAGCGACCTGCGCCCCAGCACCCGGGTGGTGCTGCTCAAAGGCGTGACCGCGCAAGGCCTGGCTTGGTACACCAATTACAAAAGCCGCAAAGGCCAAGAATTGGCCGGCAACCCGCATGCGGCCTTGCAATTTCATTGGGTGGAGTTGGAGCGCGTGGTGCGCATCGAAGGTTTGGTTGAAAAGCTCGAACCCAAAGACAGCGACGCCTATTACCTGAGCCGCCCCCTGGACTCGCGCATCGGGGCCTGGGCCAGCCCGCAAAGTGAGGTGATCGCCTCGCGCACCCAACTGGTCACAGCGGCGGCCAAATACGGCGCGCAGTTTTTGCTGCAACCACCCCGCCCTGACCATTGGGGTGGGTATCGGCTGGTGCCCGACCGCTGGGAGTTTTGGCAAGGCCGGCCCAGCCGCTTGCACGACCGCCTGCGCTACCGCTTAGACCAAGGCGCTTGGCAGCGCGAGCGCTTAGCCCCTTGATCAGCCACATGGCCGGCAAGGAATCAGCCGGACCATTGAATCAGCGATAGGCGCTTGGTTCCCCCCAAACACCCGGGGGCATGGGGGTGTATGACATTTATTTCATCTGCGTCATACGCCTTGCCATACAATCTAGTCATACAAATCAACCATCATGTATGACAAGGAGGCCTCATGCTGTCTGTTCGACTCCCCGAAGCCATGGAGCGAGATTTAACGCAGTATTGCGCGGTCCGCAAACTCACCAAATCGCACGTCGTGCAAGAAGCCTTGGCCGAGTACTTGGTCGCGGCGCAAACGCCGACAGGCGCCAAGCCAGCGCCGGAGCCGGATCTGTCGTTTTTGGCTGCTGATGACCCGATCCGTCAGTTCATTGGCATTGCCCAAGGTGGCATGAGCACGGATGAGCTCATGCGCATGACGCGTGGCGATGATTGGAATCAGCCATGATTTTGGTGGACACCAATGTGTTGGTCGATGTCATCCACAACGACCCCATTTGGTTAGACTGGTCGCTCAGGGCATTGAGCAAGGCCCAAACCCAAGCCGTAGTGACCAATTTCGTGGTCTATGCCGAGCTTCACACCCACAACACCGCTGGCCCGCACATCGATGCTTTGTTGGATAAGTTGAAAGTACAGGTTCTAGATTTATCCAAGCCAGCCGCTCAACTGGCCGCTCATGCGTTCAGGGCTTACCGCCAACGCGGCGGCACCAAAACTGGCGTGTTGCCCGACTTTTTCATTGGTGCCCATGCCCAGGCCGATGGCTATCAACTGCTGACCCGAGATGCGGGGCGCTACAAAACCCATTTCCCAAAAATCAAGCTGATTTGTCCCTGAGTACTCAGCCCTTGAGCAAGGCAGCGCTGACCCAACGCGCCACATCGGGGGCCGACATCGCCCCAGGCTGTCTGGCAATTTCACAGCCACCCGCAAAAACCGCCAAAGTCGGAATGCTTCGAATATTGAACTTGGCTGCCAAGCCTTGTTCGTCTTCGGTGTTCACCTTCACAAAACGGGCTTTTCCGTGCATGTCGTGGCTGACCTTTTCGTAAGCTGGTGCCATGCTTCGGCACGGGCCGCACCAAGGCGCCCAAAAGTCCACCACCAGGGGCAAATCGCTTTTGGCCAATTGCGCATTGAAAGCGGCTTCGCCCAAGTTATCGGGATGCGCTTGCAGCAAAGCAGCGTGGCATTTGCCGCAGTTGAGTTCAGCTTGCAGCTTGTCCGAGGGCACGCGGTTGGTGGCGTTGCAGTGGGGGCAGACCAAATGGAGCGTGTTCATGGTTTTCTTTGATCCCTAAATAAGTTCACAGCGCGTTCAAAGGAATCTTGGCATAGGCAATGCCATTGTCTTCCTTGGGTGGCAATTCGCCAGCGCGGATGTTGATTTGCACCGCGGGCAAGATTAGCACGGGCATTTCCAAGGTGGCGTCACGCTTGGTGCGCATCTCCACAAACTGGGCTTCGCTGATGCCGTCATGCACATGGATGTTCTTGGCCTTTTGCTCGGCCACCGTGGTCTCGAAATTCACGGGGCGGTCGTTCGGTGGGTAGTCGTGGCACATAAACAGGCGCGTCTCGGGGGGCAGGCTCAAAATTTTGCGGGTGGAGGCGTACAAGGT
>CAMDLJ010000120.1 GCA_945901665.1 Bordetella parapertussis
CCCACATGGATGGTCCAGGCCCGCACCTCTTTCACGCCGGCGGTGAAGTAAGTTTGCAAGCCCAGCAAGGTATAGGCCGAGCGGATCAAGCGGTTCAAGCCGGGCTCGGTTTGGCCCAGTTCGGCCAAAAACATATCGCGGTCTTCGTCACTCATCTCGCTCATCTCGGCTTCGAGCTTGGCGCAAATCGCCACCACGGGTGCGTTTTGCGACTGGGCGTAGGCGGTGAGTCGGTCGAGCAAGGGGTTGTTCTCAAAACCATCTTCTGACACATTGGCCACAAACATGGCGGGCTTGGCGGTGATCAGGAAAAACTGTTTGAGCAGTGGCTTTTCTTCCTTGCTGAAGTCAATGGTGCGCACCGGCTTGGTGTCGTTCAACGCGAGTTGGCATTTCTCCAAAATGGCCACCAACTTGGCGGCCTCTTTGTCGCCAGAGCGCGCGGTTTTTTGAACCCGGTGCATGGCTTTTTCCACGCTGTTCAAGTCGGCCAAGCACAACTCGGTTTGGATCACTTCGATGTCAGAAATCGGGTCAACCTTGCCGGCCACGTGGATCACGTTGTCGTCTTCAAAGCAACGCACCACATTCACAATCGCATCGGTTTCGCGGATGTGGGCCAAAAACTGGTTGCCCAAACCTTCGCCGGTGCTGGCACCGGCCACCAAGCCCGCGATGTCGACAAACTCCACGATGGCCGGCACGACACGCTCGGGCTTGACGATGGTCGACAGCTGCGCCAATCGCAGATCGGGCACTTCCACCACACCGACATTGGGCTCGATGGTGCAAAACGGGTAGTTTTCTGCGGCGATACCGGCCTTGGTCAGGGCATTGAACAGGGTGGATTTACCGACATTGGGCAGGCCGACGATGCCGCATTTCAAACTCATGGAAATTCCTCAACCCGCAGGCGCGGGGATGGTTGGGCGCACAGGTTCGCCAAAGGGGTGGGATTGTAGCCAGCGCCTTGCAAGGCAAGTGCGCCCGTGCAGCGCCAAAGTCAAAGCGTGTACTGAATATCCAGCACCTGCCCGACGCGCAACACCGGTTCGGCTTCCTCGCTCACACCTTGGATGGCCATGGCATTCATGCCAAAGCTGATGGCCCCGTTCAAGCGCCGATCTTGCCGGTAGCTTTGCAGCACGTCGCTGAGCACGGGGTTGACGGCGGCGGTGTCGGGGTCCACATTGGGCATGGGGCAGCGCGAACACGGCTTGACCGGCTGCAACACCACTTGGCCGTCTTCAGCCTGCCAAGACAAGCTGCGCAGGTGGTCTTCGTCGTGTGCGGGGATGCCACTGAGCACGATGTTGGGCCGAAAGCGGCGCAAATCGACCGCGCCATGGCCTTGGGTGGCCAAGCGCGCATTCAGGTCCTCAACCGAGGCTTGGCTGCACACCAAGTAAGGGTAGCCATCGCTGAACTGATTTTTCGCGGCCACGGTGCCGGTCCACTGGGTGCTGCTCAGGCGCACATGGTCTGGGTCAAAACGCGCCAAGCGCAATCGGCCCAGGGCTTTGCCTTCAGGGGTTTGGCCCAAAAAGTCGCTGAACCACTGCGAAGCCACGTCGCCCATGTCAAAAGCGGGCATGATTTGCCCCCACAGCTGAACTTTCACCGGCTCTTGCACCTCAAACAAAGCCAAATGCAAGGCCAACATGCCGGGCGCGCGCAACACCACATCGGACAAGCGCAGGCTGGGCTGGATCAGCGCCATCTGGGGCACATCGCGCTGGCTGACCATCTCGCCGTGCGCGTCCACCACCATCCAGCAGCGGTCATGGAGAAAGCCCATGTCAGTCAAGGTCGCTTCTTGGACCATCACACCGGCACAGGATTTAACGGGATAAACCCACAATTGGGAAACGGTGGCTTGGGCATCGGTCATGGTGGCGTCGTCAAGTCAATGAACAGGGTTGAATTGTGCCTGGGCAGCTGGCTTTGAAGGGCCCACCTAGAATCACGCCCCATGAAACCCGCATTCGATGTTTGTATCCGTGGTGCCGGCGTTGTCGGGCAAAGCTTGGGGCTGCTGTTGGCGGGCTTGCGCTTGCGGGTGGGCCTGGTCGAAGCCCATCCCAACGCAGCGGCCGATGTGCGCGCCTTTGCCCTGAATGCCGCATCCAAAAACCTGTTGCAAAGCCTGCGCTGCTGGCCCAGCACCGAGCATGCCACCCCCGTGCAACGCATGCGGGTGTGGGGCGATGGCGGCGCGCAAGTGCAATTGCCCGCGCCAACCCCTGAAGGCTTGAGTTGGATCGTTGACGTGCCCGTCCTGCAAACCCAACTGGCCCAAGCCATTCAATACCAACCCCTGATCACCATGCTCAGCGAGCCATCCAGCGCCAGCCTGACCGTGGTGTGCGAAGGCCGCCACAGCGCCAGCCGTGACCAAATGGGCGTCACCCACGAAGTTTTGCCCTATGACCAACACGCCTTGGCCGCACGGGTGCAATGCAGCGTCCCCCACCACGGACAAGCCTTTCAATGGTTCAACCACGAGAACGGTGAACTCGACATCTTGGCCCTGTTGCCCATGGGCGGAGAGTCTGGCCAGCAAGCGGCCTTGGTGTGGTCGCTCAGCCCCGCGCGGGCGGCCCTGCTGCAAGCCATGCCTGCGGCCGAATTTGAACAAGCCTTGCACCATGCCAGCCACGACCAATTGGGCGCTTTGTCCCTCACCAGTGAACGCCGCAGCTGGCCCTTGCTGATGGCCCGCGCCGAGCAATGGTGTGGCCATGACCGCGATGGCAACGCCTGGGTGCTGGCCGGTGACGCCGCCCACAGCGTGCACCCGCTGGCGGGCTTGGGCCTGAACCTGGGTTTGGCCGATACCCAAGCCTTGCACGATGTGCTGCAAACCCGCCAAGGCAACAACCACTGGCGGCCCTTGAGCGACCGCCACTTGCTGCGCCAATACGAGCGCCAACGCAAGGCCGGCATGTGGCCCACCTGGGTGGCTTGCGACGGCTTGCAGCGTTTGTTTGCCCACCCCCATGCGCTGGCCAAAGACCTGCGCCAATGGGGCATGAAAAACTTTGACACCATCCCACCCTTGAAACAATGGGTGATTCAACAGGCGATGCAATGATGAATTTGATCCAGCCCCATCCAACCCGCAGCATTACCCGCCTACAACGCGCTTTCTCTCTGGCCTTGCTGCTGGCCTGGGCCACCTGGTCGGGCATGGCTGGGGCCCAAGAGGCCGCGATCCGAAAAACCCTCAAAGATCGCATCCCTGACTTGCCCAAAATCGTGTCCATCAGCAAAACCCCGATCAACGGGCTCTACGAGGTGCTGCTGGAAGACAACGAAATTTATTACGCCGATGCCAGCGGCAACTACTTGGTGCAAGGCAGCCTGATCGATACCCGCACCAAACGCAATTTGACAGAAGAACGCAGTGAAAAACTCAATGCCATTGCCTTCAACACCCTGCCGATCAAAGACGCCATCACCATCGTGCGCGGCAATGGGCAGCGCAAGCTGGCGGTGTTTGAAGACCCCAACTGCGGCTATTGCAAACGCTTTGAGCGCGACCTGCTGAAAGTCGACAACATCACCGTTTACTTGTTTCTATATCCGATTTTGGGCGCTGACTCGTTGGATAAATCGCGAAACATTTGGTGCGCCAAAGACCCTGCCAAGACCTGGCTAGACCACATGACGCGCGACACTGCACTGCCTGTGGCCACTTGCGACAGCTCGGCCCTGGCGCGCAATATGGAATTTGGGCGCAAGCACAAAATCACTGGCACGCCCACTTTGTTGGCCCAAGATGGCAAGCGCGTGCCTGGCGCCATACCGGTGGCGCAAATTGAACAGATGATTGCAGGCAAGCCCTGAGATATGCAACACCCTGCCCCCCACGCGCAAGGCGATATCGCCACCTTGATCCACCGTTTGGGGCACGCCGGCTTGATCCCGTTTGTGGGCCTGGCTGGGTTGATGTGGTTGGTCGAGGGAGATGTGCACGCCTTTGTCGCCATGGCCTTGAGCGCTTATGCCGCCACCATTGCTGCATTTTTAGGCGGCATCCATTGGGGCATGGGCTTGCCGCTGGACGCACCAGCGCGGCGCTTTCACCTGGTGTGGGGCGTTATCCCCTCCCTGGTGGCCTGGGTGGCCTTGCTGATGCCCGCCTTTGCCGGACTGCCTTTGTTGGCGGTGCTGTTGGCGGCCTGTTACGGGGTTGACCGACGCAGCTGGACCCAATGGGGTTGGACCGACTGGCTGCCCATGCGTGCGCGGCTCACCGCGGTGGCGGTGTTGTCTTGTTTGCTGGGCGCTTCAGCCACCTGAACCGACATGGCTGCCACCCGAAACCGCGCCGCCCCACCGGCCGCCGTGCACTTTGAAGTGCAAGCCCATGCCTGGGCCGCCCATGTGTTTGACATCACCTGCACCATTGCCCAACCGGCCGCCCAACAACGGGTACAACTGCCGGTGTGGATTGCCGGCAGCTACATGGTGCGTGAGTTTTCCAAGCAATTGTTTGATGTGCGTGCCACGCAATCGGGCCGCAATCTGGCTGTGGTGCAAATCGACAAGGCCAGTTGGGACATCGCAGCCGATCCCAGCCAAGCCCTGGTGTTGAACTACCGGGTGCATGCCCACGACAACTCGGTGCGCACCGCATGGCTGGATGGCACGCGCGGGTTTTTCAACGGCACCAGCCTTTTTCTGTGGGTACACGGCCAACGCGATGCCTTGCATGGCGTGCGCCTCAACCCAGATGGCACGCCTGCGGGCTGGCGCGTGGCCACCGCCTTGCTGCCCGTGCGCACCGATGCCAAAGGCTGGGGCGAGTACCAGGCCACGGATTACGACGAATTGGTCGACACACCCGTGGAATTGGGTGCGTTTTGGTCGGGCAGCTTTGAGGCCTGTGGCGTGCCGCACCGCTTTGTGGTGGCCGGCACCCCGCCCAGTTTTGATGGCGCACGCTTGCTGCGCGACGCCCAGCGCATTTGCGAAACACACATTCGCTTTTGGCACGGCGAAGGCAAAGCCACGGGGCGCGTGGCTGCACCGGCGCACGACCGCTATGTGTTCATGCTGAACGCGGTTGACAGTGGATATGGTGGCTTGGAGCACCGCCACAGCACTGCACTGATTGCGCAACGCAGCGATTTGCCGCGCCTGGGCGAAAACAAAACCAGTGAAGGCTACCTGACCTTGCTGGGCTTGATCAGCCACGAGTACTTTCACACCTGGAACGTCAAACGCTTGCGGCCCCGAGGATTTGAACGCTACGACTGGGGCCGCGAAAACCACACCACCTTGCTGTGGTTTTTTGAAGGGCTGACCAGCTATTACGACGACTTGCTGCTGCGCCGCAGTGGGCTGATGGACAACACCCGTTATCTGCAGGGCTTGAACAAAACCATCAACCAGGTGTTGCAAACACCCGGCCGCCATGTGCATTCACTGGCCCAATCGAGCTTTGAGGCCTGGACCAAGTATTACCGGGCCGACGACAACACACCCAACATCACGGTGAGCTATTACACCAAGGGGGCCTTGGTCGGCCTGTGCCTGGACTTGCGCTTGCGCCAAACGGGCCACAACCTGGACACCGTGATGCGCGGCCTGTGGCAGCGCTGCGCGGGAGGCCCGATGGACGAGGGCGACTTGCTGGCCGTGTTGCACGCCGTCAGCGGCCAAGACTGGCGCAAAACCCTGCACCGCTGGGTGCAGGGCACGGCTGATTTGCCGCTGAAAGAATTGCTCGTTGCCCATGGGGTTCAGGTGCACATCGATCCGTCCGCATGGGCTCAGCGCCTGGGCCTGCGGGTGGGCGAAGGCCCAGGCGTGCATTTGAAATTTGTGTTCACCGACGGTGCAGCGCAACGCGCGGGCATGGCCCCAGGCGACGAGTGGATCGGCATTGAGCTGCCCCCCAGCAAAGGCCATGCTGCCAGCGCATGGCGCATGCAAAAAATCGATGACTTGGGCTTGTATCTGGGGGCCGCCAAACGCTGCACCGCTTTGGTGGCGCGCGATCAGCAGTTGCTGCGCTTGCCCTTGGTGGTGCCAGCGGCCAACGACCCGCGCGTGGGCACATGGCGCTTGAGCGTGACCGACGCCACGGCGCTCAAACGCTGGCTGGACTGACCCCTCCTCACCACGAACCCCTCACAACTGGCGCGTGTCGACCACGCGCTTGGCCTTGCCCATGCTGCGCTCAACACCGCCTTCGGCGCGCAACTCGATATCGGCGCTGGTGCCCACATAGGCCTTGATGTCGTGCTGCAACTGTTGGGCAGCGGCTTGGGCTGCGCTGCCTTGCGGATCCACGCCAGCTCGGGTTTCAATCACCACCTTGAGTTCATCGAGCGAACCGTTGCGGCTGAGCACGCACTGGTAGTGCGGTGACAAAGCGGCATGCTTGAGCAACAACTCTTCAATTTGGGTGGGAAACACATTCACCCCGCGCACGATCATCATGTCATCGCTGCGGCCGGTGATTTTTTCCAAGCGGCGCATGGTGCGCGCAGTGCCGGGCAACAAACGCGTGAGGTCACGGGTGCGGTAGCGGATGATGGGCAAGGCCTCTTTGGTCAGGCTGGTGAACACCAGTTCGCCAAACTCACCATCGGCCACCGGCTCGCCGGTATCCGGGTTGATCACCTCGGGGTAAAAATGGTCTTCCCAAATGGTCGGACCGTCTTTGGTTTCGACACACTCGCTGGCCACGCCCGGACCCATGACTTCGCTCAGGCCGTAAATGTCCACCGCATCCAAACCCATGCGTTGCTCAATGGCACGGCGCATGTCGTTGGTCCAGGGTTCGGCCCCAAAAATGCCAATGCGCAAGGAGCTGTCTGCGGGTACCAAACCTTGGCGCTCAAATTCATCGGCAATCGCCAACATATAACTGGGCGTGACCATGATGATGTCGGGCTTGAAGTCGGTGATGAGTTGCACCTGGCGCTCGGTTTGTCCGCCGCCAAAAGGCACCACGGTGAGGCCGAGTTTTTCTGCGCCATAGTGCGCGCCCAAACCGCCCGTGAACAAGCCATAGCCATAGCTCACATGCACCATGTCGCCCGGGCGCGCGCCCGCCGCGCGGATGCTGCGCGCCACCAGGTGTGCCCAGGTGTCGATGTCGTTGCGGGTGTAGCCCACCACCGTGGGTTTTCCGGTGGTGCCACTGGAGGCGTGGATGCGGGCGCACTGCGCGCGTGGCACGGCAAACATGCCGTAGGGGTAGCTGTCGCGCAGATCCAGCTTGGTGGTGAAGGGAAAGCGCGCCAAATCGGTGAGGCTTTGGCAATCGCTGGGGTGCACACCGGCCGCATCAAACTTGGCTTTGTAGACTGGTGAGTTGGCATAGGCGTGCTGCAAGGTCGACTGCAAGCGCTTGAGTTGCAAGCCGCGCAACTCGTCCACGCTGGCGTGCTCTATGGGCTCATGGGCAAAGGCGTGTGAGGTGTTCATGGGTTCACCACCGTTCCAGGTATTTGCGCGCTTTTGCCGCGAAACAAGGCCACGGTCTCGCCACGCTGGTTGGTCACTTTCACATCGTAAATACCGTGCCGCCCCGACAGCACCTGCTCCAC
>CAMDLJ010000121.1 GCA_945901665.1 Bordetella parapertussis
GCGGCCGATTGGCGCAACCAGTACATGGCGCGCTCTGTGTTTTCTTCCACGCCGTGGCCGTAAACAAACATCATGCCCAAATAAGCCTGTGACAGGCCGTGCCCCTCGGTGGCCGCCATGCGCAACCACCGCGCCCCTGCGGGGATGTCCGCTGCCACCCCTTCGCCCCACAGGTAGGCCATGCCCACTTTGTAGATGGCTTGTGTCATGCCCTGCTTAGCCGCCTCCAAAAAGCAAGCAAATGCCTTTTCTGGGCTTTGTTCAGTACCGTCGCCGTTCTCGTGGGTGAGGCCCAACAAATAAGTGCCCCACATGTCCCCTTGCAAGCTGGCCAGGTGAAACAGGTTGTGGGATTTTTCATGGTCTGTCTCCACGATCTCGCCATGCATGTAAGCGGTGCCGAGGGATGTTTGGCAATCGGGGTTGCCTTTGTCAGCGCCCTTTTGCATCCAATACAAGGCCTGTGCGTTGTCTTGCGCCACACCCTTTCCGATTCGCAGCACATCGGCCAGTTTGCTCATGGCGGGGGTGTGGCCTTGCAGGGCTGATTGACGCATCCAATCGACCCCTTGCGACTGCTGCTCGGGTGTTTTCCCGCTCCACACCAAGTGGTAGCCCAGCATCAACTGGGCATAGGCGTCTCCCAAGGCTGCACCGCGTTTGAGGTAACGCCTGCCCAATTCGGCGTCGCTATCCATCAGCATGTGACGGCCATAGGCAGCACAGGCGGTTTCATTGCCAAGCCTGGCCCCCATCTGGAACCACTGCATGGCGGTTTCTTCGTCTTTGTCGCAGCCGTCCCAACCGCCCCTGTGCATCTGCCCCAAAAATACACAGGCCATGCTTTCGCCTCGCTCAGCAGCTACCCGCAACAGGGGCAAGTGGCGCAGCTTTTCTTCGGGGGTTTGGGCATGTTTGTGCAAGTGGTAGGCCCAGCAGTATTGGGCAAACGCGTCTGTGGACTGTCCACCCAACTCCAAGTGCCACGCGTATCGGGCTTTGTCAAAGTCAGCCCAAAAGCAGTGGGCAGACTTGTCACCCAACTCAGACGCACGCTGCCACCAAGCGATGGCGGCTTCTGGGTCTGTGGGTGCCAGAAAGCGGCCTAAATTGACCATGCATGCGGTGGAGCCCGCGTGTGCCCCTTGGCGGTACCAGTCGACACCGCGATCTGAGTCGACCTCCATGCCATAGCCCAACCGGTACCAGCGCCCCAGGTGGAACATGGCGTTGCCGTCCCCCTGCCCTGCGAGCTCCGTGAGCGCGGCCACGGCTTGGCCAAACAGGCGGGGCGCATCGGTTTGACCTTGGTAGCGCTCTGCGCTTTCAAAGGCTTGCTCTTGCTGCGCAAAACGATTGCGCACGTGGCGGATGTAGTCCAAAAAATCCAGCGGATTGGTGCTCTCGCTGATGCAGGACCAAACCAGTTGGTCAATGTCTTGGTGTGTCTTTATTTCCAGCATGTCTGACTCCTTGTGTGGCAGGGTCAGCTTAGGTTTTGCCAGGCTCAAATGGTGAGCTTGGGGGCCAAGATGGAGGCTTTTAATCCGCTTGAAATGAGCTTAAAAGTTCACCATTCAGGTCAACCTGCGGTCCAACAGCTGGGTGATGTAGCCGCGATCAATGGCGTGGCCTGAACCCGGGACCACATGGGCTTGCACACCCCACATTTGGGCCAGGGCGAGCACGTTGGTGGGGTTGCTTTGCCAGTCTTCGCTGCCCACGTGAAACTCGGCGTTTTGGGGGATGGGGTATGTGCCGTTCTTGGCCATTTCATAAAGCAAGTCGGCTCGGGGCGGAATGAAGTTCAAGTGGGTCTTACCTTGGAGCTCATCACTACCAAACTCACCCACAATGGGTGAGAGCAACAGCACCCGGCCTGCAAAGGGCGGCATCTGAGCCTGTGCGTGCATGAACAAATATGCACCAAATGAATTGGCAATGACCTGGGCGTCGCTTTGCGCAAAGTGGGCCGTCAAGTCCTGGGCAATCACCTCCACCTGTTGGCCAAAGGGCAAGCGGTTGAATTCCCCCACCGTCTCGCGCCCCATCACCTCATGGCCGCGCGCCAACAAGGCAGCACCCAGTCCCTTGTGTAGCTCGCCACCGTGGCCTGGCAGGTAGTAGATCGGTTTTTTCATGAGGGCTCAATGCCAAAGTCGCGGTCAGAATATGAGCGGACACTGCGGCTCCAGGCATAGGCCTTTTTGATGTGCTTGGCGGCGTGCTCAGACATATAAAGTGGGCTTGGCGTGATGCCCACGCGGCCAAGATCGAGCCGATCGCCATCCCAGCAAGACTGAACCGTCTCGTCCGGGTGCACCCGCCCTCCGCTGTGGTGGCGTATGGCGTGGCACAACTTGTCCAGTTGACTGCCTGTGAGGCTGTAATGGCTGTGGTTCAGTGACGCTGCATAGGCGGCCGCTCGCTCGCCATGAGCCGTATCCGTGAACTCGTTTTCTCGCTGGCTGTCGTGCAAAAAAGAAAACAACTCCACCACCAGCAAGTCAGCCCCCCGCGCTTTCCCAATGGTCATGGCGTGCTGTCTCACCCTCGCCCAATGCGCCGGGCCGTGATCCCCATCGCGGTCCAGTCGGAACTGGTTCAAGATGGTTTGCAAAAGGGCTTTGCGATCAAAGGGCGTAGGGGTCATTGCAGGGAGGCTTTACCGAAGGGTTCATTGGGTTGATGGCTAAAGTGTCCATGCCTGTGAGCTCATCTTTTGAGCTTTTGACACCATAGCATTCAAGAAATCAAGGAGAAAACCATGTCTTTCTGGCAGATCTTGGGCCGACTGGCCATTTCAAATGAGGGCGAAACCATTCAACGCGTGAGCGATGAAACATACGTCAGCAACAGCGGGGTGACCTATACCCAGCTGGGGCCGAACACGGTGGGAACGGATGGCTCGGTTTTCACGCAAATGGGCAGCCACAGTTCTGACGGCAGCACCCGTGTGGGGGACACGGCGACGGGGCTTGGGGCTGTTTTCAATGATGACGAGGAATGGTAAGACCCATTTGCCAATACTTTATGTAGACATGGAAAACGTCCTGGTGGGTTTTCCTTCGGGTATTGCCCGAATTTCTGACGAGCTTCAAAGCGACACGATGATCAACTTGATGAAGTGTCAGGCATCTTTAGCCTAATCAACCAATACCAACTGCCATTGAAAGCTACGATTACCTAGCACGCCACTTTGATACATACATTCTTTCCATGGCATCCAAGGAAATTATGCGACCATCGGTATTGCGGATATGAAAGGCATGTTAGAGATAGATGATTTAGATTCCCATGAGTTGCCAATTTACACAGGGAACGGACTGAACGTTGACTACCGTGGCTTATTGCGCATTGACTAGACACTCATAGACATGACTCAGAAGCACCTATATCTCGACTTTGATGGAGTCTTGCATCCGAACTTTGTCGGCAAAGGTCAGTTGTTTTCCCATATGCCGAAGTTGACCAAAGCCGTGGAGGGGAAGCCTTTGTGCATAGCCATTTCATCGAGTTGGAGGTTCCATGAGAATTTCGACTACCTAAAAAGTCTATTCCCACCCGTAATTCGAAGTCAAGTAGTTGGATGTACCGGGCCAGCGCATATAGGAAAATGGCCTCGCTGGAATGAAATTAAGAGACACGCAACTGCGCACGGAGTCACGGATTGGATTGCACTAGATGATGCCTTTATGGAGTTCCCGCCGGAATGTAAAGAACTCATCCTCTGCGATGGGAGGACCGGTCTACAAGACCTTCAAATACAGCAACTGGTCGATTGGATAAAAGACTGAACATACTTCAACAACACTGGGTTGACCTATACCCAGATGGGTCCGACACCGGTAGGAACGGATAGCTCTATTTGTATTAGTGCAGGCAATAGACGATCACTTGCGCTCTTAAATAAATGCGTAGAATCAGACCAACATCAAGAAAAGGGCCACCGCCCTTGCCAACCTGCCTACTCGGGCAAGGTGGACAAAGGATGTGGTCTTCGGACAACCAAGCGAGGCAAAGCCCGCTTGACGGGCTTTTTGCATGGTCGATCACGGTTTTCATGGTTTGGTCAACCCACTGACCGGGGGGATTTGTTCCAGATTGCGGCCCCCGCCATCAAGGCAATGCCGCTAAACAGGAGATTCGTATGCGTAAGCTCAACTGCCGTCCCGGTGATCTGGCAATCGTTGTGGAGGCCTTCAACCCGGTCAATATTGGCAATATCGTCAACGTGCTGTCCAAGCACAGAGACCAGATGGCCTTGGTCTGTCCTGAAGATGACGTGATATGGCTTGTCCAAGCCACACACCCCATGACTTATGAGAAGCGGGGCAAGATCACCCGCAGGAAGAAGGGTGCTGTCCCAGACTCACAACTCAGGCCCATACGGGGCTACCCCTTGGGTAAAGACATTGCCGTTGGGGTCATCGAAGCCCACGCAAAAAAAGAAGGCAAGCTGCGTGAGTTCGTGGTGGATGAATATGGAACCATTTCAGACCCGGTGTCATTTGAACCAACCAACGCAGAGGTCTTTGACCTTGAGGAGTACCAATCCATTGACACCCTGATTGAGACCGTTGAGCTTTGCCCACCCCTGCTGAACCACTTTCAACAGTTGGCCTGGGAAAAGAAAAATGAACTGTCTGCGTCAGGCGGCAATCTGCTGGAAGCTTTGAGTGATGAAGATTTTGGCTGGCGCAACTGGATTACCGCAGAAGGTGAAGCAGGCCTGGGTTGGTTTATCGGCCAAGTGGAGGCATGGCTGGATGAACCAGCCAGCGATGATGAGCAAACGGCCCAGCAATGCTCAGGTGTGGCCCTGGCGAAGAGGTACTTTGAATGCTTGGGCAATAAGACCATGGATGCCCTGGGCGTTCAGATCATCGAAGGTGAACACCCCGGAAGCACATACTACGCAGCAGAACTGCGCCAGGATATTGACTATGCCAACGAAGTGGCCCGGGAAATTGGTTTGGAGTGCCGATTTAAGCGGGGTTAGATCAGGAATTTTTTAACCAATTTTGGTGGATAGGGGTACGGTGCAACAGGCCTGAGCCCATTTGAAATTTGCGTTTGGGATCTGGCTCCCTTTCGCTAGGGTTCTCCCCTTAAAAACCCAACTGTAAAAGTGAAAATTTCTCACAATTAACTTCAATGGAACGAAACATGAAAAAGTTAGCTTTAAAGTCTTGGTCCGACTCCAATATGGCGGGGGATGACTGGACTTGGTTTATTACTCTGACGATTCGCAAGGATGGCACTTTTTCCGTTGGAGCTACACAGACTTCAGTTGATGCGCCGACGTATAGGCTGCCCAGCATTTACCCATTGCGTAATGGTCGGCAAGTCAGAGCGGCGATTGAGCAAATTTTTTCTCACGATGCCTTTTTGGGTAATGATGCGATTAATTGGGAAGAAATTGACCATGTCATATCGCAACATCTGCCAAAACTAGCATCGGAAATAAAGGAAACTTTTGCTGAGGACACCCTTTTAGAGGAAGAAAAAGCACGGCAATACCTGGCAAAGGCCCTGAAGGAAAAACCGATCAATGATTGGGTGAAACAGGCAAACTGGGAAAGAAGCAAATTCAGCCATTTCATCGCCCACCAAATGGACAACCATAGAAGAAGAGAGCGCGTTTTTACTTACGCTCAAAACTACTATTCAGAACATGGGCGTTTTCCGACTGGCACACATGTTCTTGGAGAGGACCTCAAAGTGCAATTTGCTGAAAGCTGAATCCAAGCAATCGCATTTATGCTGGCTGCCCAGCAGAAAGGGTATCAATGTGCAATTAATATTTCGGAAATATGCCGTTGCATGCATTTTTAACTAAGCGATTCCCTTTCCTCAAATAGTTGCTCACCGTCTGGCCCATGGCCTTGTGTTTGACAGCAACATCAGCAGGGAAGTCATCATGCTTGGGCTTGGCCTTGGGGTTCAGCCTGAGTTGTTCGCCTATCTGCCAGAGCTTGGTTTCAGGTGCATTGCGGATGGTTTGGTCATGTGTTTCCATGATGCTCAACAACTGAGCGATCGCATCCAAGCCAATTCGACTGCGAAATATTGGCCAGGATAAAGGTGCCTCAGACAACAACCCCTCTTTAGCATTCAGCAGGCAGATCTGATCGTGCCAAAAGCCAAATTCTTTTCCGGCCAGCTGGCTTGATACATCTTGAAATGCATCCACGGTGATTGCAAATGCATTGATGTTCTTGCGTTTGACATACAGCGTGACTTGCAAGGTCGTAATGCTCTCGCTGAAAAACTCATGGCCTTTGCTCAGCCACCAGTCATGAAACGTCATGTCTTCTATTGAGCCAAACATGCAGAAGGTCTTGTATGCGCCTGCTGAGGTGAATATGCCGGTACGGCAGCTTTGGGTGAATTCTTTAGAGCATTTGAGGCATCGCCACCAAAGCTCCAGGTAGGTGCCGTGGATAAATGGCACGGTCACCTCAGACCTCAGTCGCCCACCAGCGATCAAAGAAACCAGCTTTTGTTGCCTACACCATTCCAGCCTTTGAACTTTCATTTTTTCGCACCCCCTCGAAAAAGTGAAAAACCTCCGACGCCAGAAAACTAACCTGTGCTTGTCGTGTCCATCCTGGCCGACGGTCCCGAAAGTTATTTTTCAACAGGAGTTTTTATGAATCAAGATTCAGTCCAAACCATTGCTTTTCACGGGGTGCCCCCCAGCCCTGCCCCAGCGGTTCCAGCTGTGGATGAGTTTGCTTTTGGCCTACTTATGAACCGCGCCCTTGGCGGTTCAGACAGCCGCCGACCCAGTGACAAGAGCGCCAACGACGCTCAGGTGGACATGGTTTTGGGCCAAGCCCAGAACCTGTCCAAGATGAACGACCAGTACGTGGAAACCTACGTTGTGAGGGGTACCAAAGAGCTTTATGCCCTCTTGGGTGCCATCTACAGCTATGCCCTGCAGATCAACGAGTCACCCCTGCGGGACCACATCCTGCAGCGCATGCGTGAGCGCCTGGAGGAAGAGCACGAGATCAAGACCCAGACCAACACGCCTTGGATCACCACTGTGCTGCGCTTCATCCTTCCCACGGATCGTCAGACCGCCTACTCGTACTCCAAAGTACTACAGGTGGCGCACGATGAAAACCTGACCGCGCAAGAGCTGCCCAACTACATCAAGGACCGTGGCGGCATTGGCAAGATCACAGCCACCAGGGACGAGGCCGAAGCAGCCAAAAACGTCAAGGATCACAAGGAAGCCAAGACGCAGATGCTGCGCAAAATTCTTTTGGCCAATGCCAAGTCAAGCCAAACCGTGGTGCATGTGGATGACCAGTTTGTGCTCAACACCGTGGTTGAGGGCAAAAAGCAAGGCAGCTTTGAGTTTGCGGTTTGCGTGAATCCCATTGGCCAAGAGCGCCGCGTGGTCAGGTTCTTCAAGCTGAACGAATCCATGGAGTCGCAGATCTT
>CAMDLJ010000122.1 GCA_945901665.1 Bordetella parapertussis
ATGTCGGATTCAGTGGCATCTTTGGACGACAGTGCATCATAAAAAGTCACCCGGGCGTGATGTCGCCATAGACTGATCAGTGGTTGCAACATAACGGTACTGCTAAAAAATGATCCAGTTGGGCCAGATGATGGTGTTTGGGTTGCAAGAAGAAACCACCCGGCCCTATCAGCCAGTGATCTTGACCATCAATTATGCGTTGTTCGCACTTGCTGCCCATCAAAGGCATTCATGCTTTTCAATCTGTGGTAACTTGGAACAACGTCAGCGCTCTGACAGACCCGTGCGGCAACAGTTCACTCTTTAAAAGGTAAACCATGAAAATCGGAATCATCGGTGCTGGTGCAATTGGCTCAACCCTTGCCAAGGTGGCCGTTCGCTACAGACACGAGGTTGCCATTGCCAACTCCAACGGCATGGGCAAGTTGCAGGAAGTGGCCAAGGCTGCGGGTTGCCAATGGGCCAAGCTGACAGAGGTCAGTCAATTTTCAAACGTTTTGATACTTGCCATCCCCTTCAAAGCCATTTTTCAGCTGGATCCCGCATTATTCGCGGGGAAAATTGTGTTGGACGCCAATAATTACTACCCAGCCAGAGATGGTGTCGTGCCTGCATTGGAGCGGCATGAAACCACCACCAGTGGCATGCTCCAAGAACATTTAGGCGACAGTGCGAAGGTTGTTAAATTTTTCAACGCCATCATGCAAAGAGACATCGAAAGCGATGCAAGGCCTGTGGGCACTTCGCCACGCCGAGCACTTCCGATTGCTGGAAATGACATTGACGCCAAAAAATTGGCTTCAGATTTGATGAACCAGTTTGGGTTTGATCCCATAGATGCAGGAACCCTCGAAGAGAGTTGGCGCTTTGAGCGAGCCATGCCCAGCTATTGCATTGCACTGGTAGCGGCAGACATGGCTGCAGCCCTTGCATCAGCCCAGCGAGGCGTTGAATTACCCCACGGATCCTGGCAAACAAGTCGTGGGTATATACAAGCTTATGGCTGAGCACAATACCCTCCCTTTGCGCATGAATTTCCAAACTCATGCCTCCACCAGCATGTCTGACGACACCTTGTATGGTGTTCGAATCAAATAATCAAACGCACTGAGCGCCGCTTTAGCGCCCTCGCCTGCTGCAATGACAATTTGCTTGTACGGCACGGTGGTCACGTCCCCTGCTGCAAAAACACCGGCCAAGTTGGTATGGCATTTGGCATCCACCACAATTTCGCCGAACTTGCTCAATTCGACCGTACCCCTCAAGAACTCGGTGTTGGGTACCAAGCCAATTTGTACAAACACCCCTTGAAGTGCCACAGTGTGTTCTTCTTGGGTGACGCGGTCTTTGAACCGCAAACCGTTGACTTTTTGACCATCGCCCGTGATTTCAGTGGTTTGCGCATTCACCTGTATGGACACATTGGGCAAACTTTTGAGCTTGCTCACCAACACCGCGTCGGCCTTTAAGGCATCGGCAAACTCGACCAAAGTCACATGGGCCACCACGCCCGCCAAATCGATGGCGGCCTCCACGCCGGAGTTGCCCCCGCCGATGACGGCCACACGCTTGCCTTTGAACAAAGGACCATCGCAATGCGGGCAATAAGCCACGCCTTTGTTTTTGTATTGTTCTTCGCCCGGTACATTCACATTGCGCCAACGCGCTCCAGTGGACAAGATGACACTGCGTGAGCTGAGTACCCCACCATTGGCCATGTGCACCTGTACCAAGCCACCCACCTCTTTGGCGGGTACGATTTTTTCAGCTTTTTGCAAATTCATGATGTCTACTTCATAGTGGCGCACCTGCGCTTCCAAAGCCGCTGCAAACTTGGGGCCGTCGGTTTCAAGCACCGAGATGTAGTTCTCAATCGCCATCGTGTCATTGGTTTGGCCGCCAAAACGCTCGGCGGCCACGCCCACGCGTATCCCTTTGCGAGCAGCGTACACAGCAGCGGCTGCACCTGCTGGCCCGCCACCCACGATCAACACATCGAAGGGCTCTTTTTCGCTCAGCTTGATCGCTTCACGCTCAGCGACGTTGGTATCGAGCGTGGCCAAGATTTCTTCCAAACCCATGCGACCCGAACCAAACACTTGATCGTTCAAATAGACCATGGGCACCGCCATCACCTGGCGTTCCTCCACCTCGGCTTGGTTCAAACCGCCGTCAATGATGGTGGTTTGAATGCGCGGGTTGTAAATCGCCATCAAGGTGGCCGCCTGCACCACATCGGGACAGTTGTGGCAAGACAAAGACATGTAGACCTCTAAATGCATGTCGCGGTCCAAAGCCTTGATTTGCGCCATCACCTTTGGCTCGACTTTGGGCGGGTGACCACCCGTCCAAAGCAAAGCCAATACCAGTGAAGTGAACTCATGCCCCAAGGGAATGGCCGCAAAACGCACACCGCGGGTGTCGTTTTCTTTGGCCACCACAAATGAAGGCACCCGCTGGTCTGCTCCCTTGTCCTCAAAACTCACTTTGTCCGACAGTTCAGCAATGTCGGTCAAAAGCTCGCGCATTTCTGCACTTTTATCGCTGCCATCCAGGCTTGCAACCAAGCGAATGGGTTGGCGCAAGTTTTGCAAATAAGCTTGCAACTGGGCTTTCATTTGTGTATCGAGCATGGGGTTTCCTTGTGCGCTTAGATCTTGCCGACGAGGTCGAGCGAGGGGGTCAAGGTTTTGGCGCCTTCGTTCCACTTGGCTGGGCACACTTGGCCAGGGTTGGCCGCGGTGTACTGGGCTGCTTTGAGTTTGCGCAGGGTTTCTTTGACATCACGTGCGATTTCATTGGAATGCACTTCTGCCGTTTTGATGATGCCCTCTGGGTTGATGACAAAGGTGCCGCGCAAGGCCAAGCCCTCTTCTTCAATGTGCACGCCAAAAGCACGTGTCAATTGGTGTGTGGGGTCGCCAATCAAAGGAAACTTGGCCTTGCCAACAGCAGGCGATGTTTCATGCCAGACCTTGTGGGCAAAGTGGGTGTCGGTGGTGACG
Source organism: Bordetella parapertussis (assembly GCA_945901665.1). Next base: position 3,006 of record CAMDLJ010000122.1, read on the forward strand.
ATGTAGACCTCTGCACCTGATTTTTGAAATTCGGCGTAGTTGTCAGCGGCGTCTTCCACTTCGGTGGGGCAATTGAAGGTGAAAGCAGCGGGCATGAAAATCAGCACCGACCACTCGCCTTTGAGCGACTCATTGGAGACTTGGACAAATTTTCCGTTGTGAAAAGCTTGTGCCTTGAAGGGCTGAACTTGGGAGTTGATGATGGACATGGATGATTCCTTTGAATGGTTGATAAAAACTATTTAATGAGCGAAACTCATTGATGGGAATCATAATGGAATATCGGGTTTACCCTAATTGTTTTTGGCTATGGCGCGGGTTGACCGAACCTAAAGGCATGCCATGGGCCGTTTGGGTGCATTTCCATGGTTCATGATTGAAAAACACATCTGGTCGCAGGTGATGGTCAATTCAAAGAGAATGTCTGGAGATCAACAGGTCCCCATCTCAGAGGTTGTCAACATGTTTTTCAAATTTTTCATCCTTGCCGGTTTACAAGCCATGCTGTTTCCTTTGGCCTTGGCTCAGCAGAACCCGACCACGATACTGCCCACCAAAATGGTGGAGCGGGTGATGCAATCGGTGGTCGCTATTCAGGCCCGTACCGATGATGACGCCAGCACGGCCAGGACCCTGGGACAACGGCGCCAAGGCTCGGGGGTGGTCATTGGCCCAGATTTGGTGCTCACCATCGGGTATTTGCTGATTGAAGCCCAATCTGTCGACTTGATTGACCGCCAGGGAAGAAGGATTCCTGCACAAGTCAAGGCCGTAGATACCGTCAGTGGCTTTGGCTTGGTTCGATCGTTGGTGCCTTTGCGCTTGGAGCCGGTCCCCTTGGGTGACTCGGATGCAGTCAAGGCACCTGCCAAGGTTCTGACACTGGGCCAAGGTGAGGTGGAACTCACCGAGCTGCAAGTGGTCTCTCGCAAACCGTTCGCTGGCAATTGGGAATACCTGCTCGAATCCCCACTCATGACTTTGCCAGCCGTGAACAACTGGAGCGGCGCGGGTCTGTTTGATGAAAATGGGCAATTGATTGGCTTGGGATCCCTATTGGTTCCAGACGTTTATGGGGATGCGAAGCCCCTGCCGGGCAATTTATATGTGCCGCTCAATGAACTCAAACCGCAATTGGTTGAACTCTTGCGCAATGGAAAAAGAACGGGTCCAGCTCAGTCATGGTTGGGCATCAGCAGCCAAGCCATGCGTGGGGGCGGCTTGATGGTGCAAAGGGTGACGCCTGAAAGCCCAGCCTCGCAAGCAGGCATACAAGCAGGCGATGTATTGGTGGCCTTGCAAGGCCGCGCCATCGATAACTTGCCAGACTTCTACCGCCAACTGTGGACATGGGGACCCGCTGGCAGCACATTGGAAATCACTGTGAAAAGACTGGGCCAAGAGAGAAAAGTTCGGATCACCACAGGTGATCGTGCCCAGTCCATGAAACCACCCAGAGGCGTATGAGGGGTTGAAAGTCGCAAGCCGTTTTTTCAAGACGGCTTGGCTCTTTCAAGGATCTTGGCTTTCACTTTCGGCCATACCTCAGGGTTGACCATCCTTGGTGGGGTTTCGCCGCGAACCAGCATTCCGATCAACTGATCAGCAGCCCATTGGGCCATTCGCCGCCTAGAGTGCTCTGTGACGCCAGCGCAGTGATAAGTGCCAATCACACGGGGATGCTGCAGCAAGGGATCATTCAGTGCAGGCGGCTCAATATCCCAGACATCAAGCCCCGCACCCGCTATTTGCCCGCTCTCCAAAGCGGACAAGAGTGCCTCTTGCACATGAATGCCACCCCGTGCGGTGTTGAGAAAGTAGGCCCCCCGCTTCATCGCTTGAAACGCTTTGGTGTCAAACAAGCCCATCGTCGTGGCATCACGCGGGCAATGGACCGTGACAATATCGGACTGTTGCAGCAACTCAGCAAAGGTGGCTGACTCTGCACCACGCTCATTGATCTCCTGGGCAGTCAGCATGGGGTCAAAGGCCAGCACCTTCATCTCAAAAGCTGCTGCCAATCGGGCCACCCGACGCCCCACATGACCCAGGCCAACAATTCCAAGTGTGGCACCGGTGATTTCTTGCCCCATGAAGTCTTCCCGCACAAAATCCCTGTCGTGGCGCATGCGGCGATCACACTGGGTCAGACGATGGGTGAGGTCAATCATCAAACCCATTGCCGCTTCTGCCACAGACTGCGCATTGGAACCAGCCTGATGCACCAGCAACACACCAGCGCGATTGCAAGCCTGAACGTCGACCGTGTCAAAGCCTGCACCGCCGGTGGATACACACAGCAAACGCGGACAACGATCAAAAAGTTGGGCACAGGCATGCAAGGGCAAGGGCAACTCATCGCGCGCCGATGTGATTTGATAGATGTCGGCTGCTTCCAATGCCGCCCAGGCACGGGAAGCGTCGTTGCGCTCGAAGGTCTCAAGGGTGAGGTTTGAAAAAGCGCTGATTTGTTCAGCAAAGGCGGCGTGGTGCCAAAGATTGGCTCGAGCAATCCGAAACATATGGATGTCCCCCTGTTCGTCCATGAAAGTGCAATCATCTCACCCGAAATGTTGTTCCGATATGGTCGTCATGCAGTTATCATCCTGAAAAAAATGTGTGTGTGACTTGTGAATTTTGCGGTGATTGCGCAAAAGCCTGAATTTGCCCCAATTCCCTTGAAACAGGCTATGCTTCCAGCCAAAGAGACAAAGGGTTTGCGATCCGCAAAGGATTCATCCGAAAGGGGATGGGCAAGCCCATACAACCAAAAAGGAGAACGACAACATGAATTCTTTAATCGGTTCAAATTTGCTGGGCCAGTGTGGGCGCATCACAGCTTTTTGGCTTGCCTTGTCAGTGACCGCTTTGCCGATGTCATCGGCCGCACAGGATTTCCCAACCAAACCCGTTCGAATTGTGGTGCCCTATTCTGCAGGCGGTCCGACTGATCTGATGGCCCGTGCCATTGCCAAGTACATGGCCAGCGCGAGCGGCCAGATGTTCACCGTCGAAAATCGGGGTGGCGCTGGTGGCACGATTGGCACCGCAGTCGTCGCCAGATCGGCACCCGATGGTTACACACTGGTCGTCAACGGAACGCTTGCCCACGCCCTGGGACCCATGCTGCGACCCAAGACAGCTGGTTATACCGTGCAAGAAATGTCCGCTGTCGGCATCTTCAGCAGCAGCTCGAATTTTTTGGTGGTCTCTCCCTCACTCAATGTCAAAACAGTCCGAGACTTGATCGCTCGGGCCAAAGCCGATGACGGAAAACTTGCTTTTTCCTCAGCTGGTCAAGCCAGCAACCCCCACCTGGGCGCCGAACTGTTCAAGTCCCTGGCCAATGTGCAAATGGAACACATTGCCTACAAAGGTGTATCCGACACCGTCAACGATCTCGTGAGCGGTCGCGTGCCGGTCGCTTTTGCCAGTCCGAGTCTTGCGCTGCCTCTGCTCAAAGACAACCGGATCGTTGCGTTGGCGACCACAGGAGAAAAAAGAATGAAGGGATGGGAACAATTGCCCACGATCGCCGAGGCCGGTGTCCCAGGTTATGTGTTTGAGTCAACCTATATCTTGGCCGCCCCTGGAAAAATCCCAGCACCTGTGATGGCCCGCCTGAATGCCCTGCTACAACAAGCGCTGGACGACCCCGAAACCCGGACAGCGTTGGAAAAATTGGGGCTGGAAACAATGAAAAACACGACTTCACAAGCGGATCAATTGGTCATGACCGAACTCAAGCGCTGGGAAGACATCGTCAAGCGACTAGATCTCAAACAGGATTGATGCGAAAGATGGTGAAACCCAAGAGCGAAATAGGCTTTGCCAGATGCGCATTGAATGAGTTCAAGGCGAAATTTGACAATATTTCAGATTGAGAAATTGACTTTGCCTGCCTGGACATGATCAAGAGCAATGCGTTGCTCCATACCAAACCCCCGTGAACAATGACGCTGATAACCCAACCCCATTGGCTGTTTGACGCATTGCGCGTCATTGCTCCCATCCACCAGATTGTCCAGGCCACCGCAGAGCTGATGGTCCGCGAATACCCATTATGAGCGGCCAGAGCAATCCGCCAACAGAGCTGCCATCGTCGCCGGTCGGTTTTATTGGCCTGGGAAACATGGGTTTTCCCATGGCTGAGCGGTTGCTGGATGCAGGCCATGGTCTGGATGTGTGCGATATCCGTCTATCCGTGGGTGCGCCGTTGGTACAGCGTGGTGCTCGTGCCATGGCCACACCCCGTGCAGTGGCCGACTCCTGCCGCGTGGTTGTCATGTGCCTGCTGACCTCAGAGAGCATTGCAGATGCAATGCTTGGGACCGATGGTGTGGTGATGGGCACAGCGGTCAAGATCGTCATCAACACCTCGACCATTGGCAAGC
>CAMDLJ010000123.1 GCA_945901665.1 Bordetella parapertussis
GCTTGCAAACCTGTGATTCGGGCGTGGATGGTTTGCAAGCGCGGCAACAAATGGCGAATGCGAAAGCCACTCAGTGCGTTGTCGCCTGGGAATTCGGTGATGTGCAGGGTCACGGGGTGGCCTTGGTGGTCTGGCGCCGCAGCGCTGACTGGGATGCGGGCACGTTGAAGAATGAGACCAATTTTACGCCACCGCCATCGGCCTCCAGGGCTGAGATAATCAACACCCATGAGCATCACATACAAAGATAAAGCGGGCATTGAAGGCATGCGCTTGGCCGGTCGCCTGGCCTCGGAGGTTTTGGACTTTCTGACCCCCCATGTGCAAGTGGGCGTGACCACCAATCAACTCGATCAGTTGGCCCACGACTACATCACCCAGGTTCAGCAAGCCATCCCCGCCCCCCTGAATTACGCACCCTCAGGCTACAAGCCCTATCCCAAATCGATTTGCACCTCGATCAACCACCAGGTGTGCCATGGCATCCCCAGCGACAAGGCTTTGAAGCGCGGTGACATCATCAATATCGATATCACCGTGATCAAAGATGGCTGGCATGGCGACACCAGCCGCATGTATGCGGTGGGCGAAGCCTCTATTGCCGCCAAACGCCTGTGCCAATTGACCTACGAGGCCATGTGGCATGGCATTGTCAAAGTCAAACCAGGAACCCGGTTGGGCGACATTGGCTTTGCCATCCAGCGCTTTGCAGAGGGCCATGGCTTTTCGGTGGTGCGCGAGTTTTGTGGCCACGGCATTGGTGAAAAATTTCACGAAGACCCGCAAGTTCTGCACTACGGCAAACCTGGCACCTTGGAAGAGTTGCAAGCCGGCATGACCTTCACCATTGAGCCCATGATCAACGCTGGGCGGCGTGACATCAAGGAGTTGGGCGACGGTTGGACGATTGTGACGCGCGACCACTCCTTGTCGGCCCAATGGGAGCACACGATATTGGTTACCCCCACCGGGTATGAGGTGTTGACCCTGTCCGAAGGCAGCCCTGCCCTGCCCGCCTTTGTTTCCACCACCAGTTGCTGACCCTCAGTCCATGGGTGCACCAGACACGCAACACCGCGCGGCCAAAAAGTCTCTGCTCGCTGGCCTGACCCAAGCACCGATCACGGTGCGTCGCGTCAACCATTTCCTGCAAGACCTGTGTGCGCTCAATGACCAAACCCTGACGCAATTGTTCAACCAATGCGGCTTGGCTGACAGCCTCACTTTGGTGGCGGTGGGCGGCTATGGCCGCGGCCAGCTTTTTCCTTATTCTGATATTGATGTCTTGGTGCTGATGCCCTCAGAGGTGGCCTTGGACCGCGATGACACCTTGCGTGGCCAAGTGGAGCGCTTCATCAGCCAGTGTTGGGACGCGGGCATGGAGGTGGGCTCGAGCGTGCGAACCATTGAGGAATGTTTGCAAGAGTCGGCCCATGATGTGACGGTCCAAACCTCTTTGCTCGAAGCGCGCTGGGTGTGCGGGCAAAAGGCTTTATTTGCACAATTTCAACGAAGCTACGCGCAAGCCATGGACGCCAAGGCATTCTTTGTGGCCAAAACGCTGGAGATGCGCCAACGCCACACCAAATATGAAAACACGCCTTATGCCCTGGAGCCCAATTGCAAAGAGTCACCCGGCGGCTTGCGCGATCTGCACATCTTGAAATGGGTGGCCAAGGCCGCCGGTTTGGGCCACAGTTGGACCGAACTGGCCCGCAGTGGCTTGGTCACGGCCCACGAGGCGCGCCAACTGACCCGCAATGAACAATGGCTCAGCTTGGTGCGCGTTTTGCTGCACCTGGAAGCCAACCGGCGCGAAGACCGCTTGGTGTTTGACCTGCAAAGTGCCCTGGGTTTGCGCCTGGGCCTGGGACAAAGCCCCAACGGCAGCACCCACGCCCGCCAAGCCAGCGAGGCCTTGATGAAGCGCTATTACTGGGCGGCCAAGGCGGTGACCCAGCTCAATCAAATCGTGGTGCTCAACTTGGAGGAGCAGCTGATCCCAGGTGACCACACGCCGCACCCGATCAATGAGCGCTTTGCCAACAAGTCGGGCATGTTGGATGTGCGCACGGATGAGGTCTACCTCACGCAGCCGCACGCGATATTGGAAACCTTTTGGTTGTACCAAACCACCCCCGGCATCAAAGGGCTGTCGTCACGCACCTTGCGTGCGCTCTACAACGCCAGACCCGTCATGAACGCCGAGTTCCGAAAAGACCCGGCCAACCATGCCATGTTTGTGCGCATCTTGCAGTCGCCCCTGGGCATCACCCATGCCATGCGCTTGATGAACCAAACCTCGGTGCTGGGCCGCTATTTGTGGACCTTTCGGCGCATCGTGGGGCAAATGCAACATGACCTGTTCCATGTCTACACGGTTGATCAGCACATTTTGATGGTCTTGCGCAATGTGCGTCGGTTTTTCATTGCCGAGCATGCCCACGAATACCCTTTTTGCTCGCAACTGGCCAGCGGCTGGGACAAGCCCTGGTTGTTTTATGTGGCGGCTCTTTTTCATGACATTGCCAAGGGGCGTGGCAAAGACCACTCGGTAGAGGGCCGCATGGAAGTGCGCCGGTTTTGCCGCACCCACCAGATCACGGGCGAAGACGCCAATTTGGTGGAGTTTTTGGTCAGCGAACACCTCACCATGAGCCATGTGGCGCAAAAAGAGGACCTCAATGACCCCTTGGTGATCGCACAGTTTGCCCGCCGCGTGGGCAGCGAGCGCCAGTTGACAGCCTTGTATTTGCTGACCGTGGCCGACATCCGTGGCACCAGCCCCAAAGTGTGGAACGCTTGGAAAGGCAAGTTGTTGGAAGACTTGTACAGGTACACCGCACGCGCCATGGGCGGTCGGGCCCCCGACCCGGACTCGGTGGTGGAGGCGCGCAAGCGCGAAGCCCTGGAGAATTTGGCCTTGCATGCGCTGCCCCATGAGGCGCACAAAAACCTCTGGGATTCGCTGGATGTGGGTTATTTCATGCGCCATGATGCGCAAGAGATTGCTTGGCACACCCGCCAGTTGTCGCGCTGGTTGACCCAAAACCCGCAGGAAACACCGCCCGCCATGGTCCGCTGCCGTCCGTCTCCGACAGGTGAAGGTTTGCAAATCATGGTGTTTGCCCCCGACGCCCCCGATTTGTTTGCCCGCATTTGTGGCTACTTTGACCACAACAGCATCAGCGTGCAAGACGCCAAGATCTATACCGCCCCCAATGGCCGTGCCTTGGACACCTTTCAGGTGGTGGCCCAGCACATGAGCGAGCATTACCGGGAGCTCAGCACCATGGTCGAGCGTGACTTGGCCGATACCCTGGCCCAAGCTGGGCCGTTGCCCAAAGCGAGCCATGGTCGCGTTTCGCGGCGGGTGAAAAATTTCCCGATTGCCCCCCGGGTGAATTTGCAGCCCGACGAAAAGGCCCAGCGCTGGCTGCTCAGTGTCTCGGCCAGCGACCGGGTGGGCTTGTTGTATGGCATTGCCCAGGTCTTGGCGCGGCACCAAATCCATTTGCAACTGGCCAAAATTTCCACCCTGGGCGAGCGGGTGGAAGACACCTTTTTGATCGATGGCCCGTCGCTGCAACACAACCGCAGCCAAATTGACATTGAAACCGAGTTGCTCGAATCCCTGAGCGTTTAGCGACAGCCTTTAGTCGTCTTCCAAGGCGCTGATGCCTGGAAACAGCACATCGGTGTAGCCAAAGCGGCTGAAATCGCGCACCCGCATCGGGTACAGCTTGCCCACCAAATGGTCACATTCATGTTGTACGACCCGGGCGTGAAAGCCTGACACCTCGCGCGACAAGGCTTGACCCTGTGCGTCCCAGCCCTGGTAGAGAATTTTTTCCCAGCGTGGCACCACACCGCGCAAGCCTGGCACCGACAAGCAACCCTCCCAGTCTTCGGCTTCTTCTGTCCCGATGGCGGTCAAGCTGGGGTTGATCAACACGGTTTCGGGGATGGGCTCGGCGTCGGGGTAGCGCGGATTGATGCGGCCCGAGCCAAAAATCACCACCTGCAAATCCACGCCAATTTGCGGCGCGGCCAAACCGGCACCGTTGACATGCGCCATGGTTTCCTTCATGTCGCGCACCAAGGCGAGCAGTTCAGGGGTGTTGAAACGTGGCACCGGCTGGGCCAGGCGCAGCAACCTGGGGTCGCCCATCTTCAAAATCTCGTGAATGGCCATGGATATCTCCTGGTGATCTTTCAGCGTGCCAACCAAGCCGCGCCACGCACGCCAGAGGCGTCGCCGTGCAAGGCAGGGCGGATGGGTGTGTGGATGGGCTGGGCAAAGGTGTGGCGGGCCAGCAATGGGGGCACAGCCGCATACAACTCATCGACCAGGCTCATGCCGCCGCCCAAGACAATGGCATCGGGATCCATGGTGTTGATGATCTGGGCCAGGGCACGGGCCAATCGGTCCACATACCGACCCCAACTGGCCATGGCTTGTGGTTCGCCGCGTCGCATGGCGGCAATGATGTCTGGCGGCTGACAAGCCTGTCCAGTTTGGGCTGCATGATCGGCGGCAAAACCCGGGCCACACAGCCATGTTTCCAAGCAAGCGTGTTGGCCACACCAGCAGCCGCGGCTGGGCTGGTCGCCCGCCCCCTGGCAAGGCAAGGGGTTGTGTCCCCACTCACCGGCCAGCGCATGTTGGCCGCGCCAGGCTTTGCCGTGAATGGCCCAGCCACCGCCACAGCCGGTGCCCAAAATCACCCCAAACACCAGGTCCAGCCCTGCGGCCGCCCCGTCCACGGCCTCGCTCACGGCCAAGCAGTTGGCGTCGTTTTCCATCAGCACCCGGCAACCCAGCAAGCGCTCCAAATCGGCCTGCATGGGTTGGCCATTGAGCACCACCGAATTGGCCCCCCGCACAGTGCGGGTCAAGGGGTCCAAGCAACCGGGGATGGCCATGCCCAGTGCCACAGGGCGGGGCATGTTCAGCGTGGCCAAGCTGTGCGCCACCATATCGCTCACACACTGCAACGTGGCCGGGTAGTCGCCGACCGGCGTGGGTCGGCGGTGGCGGTGAATGACCTGGCCAGCCGTGTCCACCACGGCCAGCTCAATTTTGGTGCCGCCCAGGTCGATGCCGATCAAAGCCGTCATGGCTTGGTTTGGACCAATTGCATCAAGCCCGCCTCATCAAAAACAGGAACGCCCAGGCTCAAGGCTTTTTCCAATTTGCTGCCGGCCGCCTCACCCGCCACCAGGCCGGTGGTTTTTTTGCTCACACTGCCCGCCACTTTGGCACCAGCTTGCTCCAGCAAGGCTTGGGCTTGTTCGCGCGACAAGCTGGGTAAGGTGCCGGTGATGACATAGGTGTGTCCCGCCAAGGGCAAATCCAAGCGGCCTTGGGGGTCGCTCTCAGACCACCGCACGCCACAAGCCCGCAATTGTTCAACCACCTCACGGTTGTGCGCTTGGCCAAAAAACGTGACCAAGCTTTGGGCCACCACGGGGCCGACGTCGGCGACTTGTAAGAGCTGGTCCATGCTGGCACCCATGATCGCGTCCATGCCGCCAAAGTGGCGCGCCAGCGCTTTGGCGGTGGCTTCACCCACATGGCGTATGCCCAGACCAAACAAAAATTTGGGCAAACTGGTTTGCTTGGATTTTTCGATGCTGGCCAGCAAATTGTTGGCCGACTTGTCGGCCATGCGCTCCAACGTCGCCAAGTGCGTGAAGCCCAGCTTGTACACATCGGGCAGGGTTTTGACCAGGCCGGCGTCAACCAGTTGATCGACAATTTTTTCACCCAGATCTTCGATTTCCACGGCGCGCCGGTGGGCAAAGTGCAAGATGGCTTGTTTTTGCTGCGCACTGCAAAACAGCCCGCCCGTGCAGCGGTAGTCGGCCTCGCCCTCCTCGCGCACGGCGACGCTGTCACACACCGGGCACACTTTGGGCATGGTGAATTCAGGGGCATCGTGCAAGCGCTTGTCCAGCACCACCGACACCACCTCGGGGATGACGTCCCCAGCACGGCGCACCACCACGGTGTCGCCCAAGCGCACATCTTTGCGTCGGGCTTCATCCTCGTTGTGCAAAGTGGCATTGGTCACCGTGACCCCACCCACAAACACCGGTGCCAATTTGGCCACGGGTGTGAGTTTGCCGGTGCGGCCCACCTGCACATCGATGGCCAGCACCATGGTGAGCGCCTCTTGGGCCGGGAATTTGTGCGCCACGGCCCAACGCGGTTCGCGGCTGACCATGCCCAACAGGGCTTGCGCCGCAATGGCATTGACCTTGTACACCACGCCATCGATGTCAAAAGGCAACTGGTCGCGAAGTGCCGCGGTTTGGGCATGAAATGCCACCAAGCCGTCGGCTCCCAACACCTTTTGGGTGTGTGCGGACACCGGAAAACCCCAGTCTTTCAGGGCCTGTAAAACCTGGTCGTGTTGGCCATAGCGATCCAAACCCCACAGGGTGGCTTGCAAGGGACTTGGCTTGTCGCTGCCTGTGGAATGAAAGTGCAAGGCATAGGCAAAAAAACTCAGGGGCCGTTGGGCGGCAATTTGAGGGTCAAGTTGGCGCACGGCACCAGCTGCGGCGTTGCGCGGGTTGACAAAGGTTTTCTCGTTTTTCGCGCCCGCGGCTAATTTTTGGCGTTGCCTTTCATTCAGCGCTTCGAAGTCGTCGCGCCGCATATATATTTCTCCGCGCACCTCCAAGTCGGGCGGCGCATCTGCGGGCAGGCGCAAAGGAATTTGCCCAATGGTGCGGATGTTGTGGGTCACATCTTCACCCCAAGCGCCATCGCCCCGGGTGGCCGCTTGAACCAGCACATGCTGGGCGTAGCGCAGGCTGATGGCCAGGCCGTCAAACTTCAGCTCGGCCACATAGGCCAGAGGCGGGTCGGTTTCGCTGCATTGGAGTTGTTTGCGCACCCGTTGATCGAACAAGCGTGCCCCTTGCTCGCTGATGTCGGTCTCGGTTTGGATGCTGAGCATCGGCACCTGGTGTTCGACGCTGGCAAAGGCCGGTACAGGTGCGCCGCCCACGCGTTGGGTGGGCGAGTCGGCCGAGCGCCATTGCGGGTGGGCTTGTTCCAAGCTTTGCAACTCGCGAAACAAACGGTCATATTCCCCATCGGGAAGAGTGGGTGCATCCAGCACGTGATACAAATGCCCATGGTGGCGCAGTTGTTCGCGCAAATCGGCCATGCGCACGGCCTCTGGTGCAACAGGCGGTTGATCAGGGGCTGGGTTCAGTGCATCCATGGCATGGCGTCATGGGCTTTTGACAAACCGGGCATCAACTGAAAAGTCGGCGGGCCTGGGGTGTGCCAGCCGAGAGGTCCCGCGCATCCAACGTGTTGTAGAGGGTGCGCAAATCGGTGTCAAT
>CAMDLJ010000124.1 GCA_945901665.1 Bordetella parapertussis
GCAAGGTGTACTGCACCACGTCGGTGTTGGCTTCCATGAAGGCGGCTTCGCAGTACGCCAAATAAAACTGCCAAATGCGCACAAAGCGCTCGTCAAAGCCCAGCGCCAGCACCTGGGGTTTGACCTGCATGAAGCGCTCGCGCCACAAATGCAAGGTGTGGGCATAGTCCAAACCAAAAGCAAACTCGTCGACCACGCGCAGGCCCGCGGCTTGCGCCTGCTGGCGAAACGCGCTGGGCGAAGGCAGACAACCGCCGGGGAAGATGTATTGCTGGATGAAGTCGGTGCCGCGCACATAGCGATCAAAGTAGCTGTCGGCGATCACAATGCTTTGGATGCAGGCGCGGCCGCCGGGCTTGAGCAAACGCGTCACCGTTTCAAAGTAGGTGGGCCAATACGCCTGACCCACGGCTTCGATCATCTCGATGGAGCAAATGGCATCGAAGGGTGCATCGTTGATGTCGCGGTAGTCTTGCAAGCGAAACTGCGCCTGAGCACTCAGGCCCTGATCGCCCAGGCGCTTTTGCGCATGCGCGAGTTGCTGCTCGCTGAGCGTCACACCGGTGAAGTCCACGCCCCATTCGCGGGCGGCCATTTCGGCCAGCGCCCCCCAGCCGCAGCCGATTTCGAGCAAGCGTTGGTTGTGTCCCGGTGTGAGGTTGACCATGCGCAAGGCGCGACGCACTTTGGCGTCTTGCGCTTGGTCCATGGGCAGCATGGGGTTGCCATCGAACCAGGCCGATGAGTAGTTCATGGTCGGGTCCAGCCACAGGCTGTAAAAAGCGTTGCCCAGGTCGTAATGGGCATGGATATTTTTGCGGCTGTTGCTGCGGGTGTTGCGGTTGAGCCAATGGCGCAGCCGGTGCGCCAACTGGCCCCACCAGTGGCCGTAAATCACGTCTTCCAGCGCGTTGCGGTTGGCGATGAACACACGCAGCAAGGCGCACAAATCGGGGGTTTCCCATTCGCCCGCAATGAACGACTCGGCAAAACCAATGTCGCCGCTGCGCATGGCGGCGGCAAACATCCCCCAGTCGTGCACCACCAAGCTGGCGCTGGGCTGTTCGCCCTGGCCGTACACCGATTCGCTGCCATCGGGCAAGCGCAGGTGCAATCGGCCATGCTGGAGTTTTTGCAGCAGGGGTAAAACCCGGCGTGCGGCCAGGGGCATGTCGGTGGGCAGGCGGTGCTGCGGCGCAGTGGATGTGTTCATCGGTTCAAGTCAAATCAGCGGGTCACAAAATGAGAGGGGCGGTGCGGTTTGGGAACATAGGGAATGCGCTGCCACCACAGCTTCAGGGCTTGCCAATGGATGCGGGCGATCACGCCCCAGGTCATCAACGGGAATTGCCAAATCGCGCGCCGAAGGCTGTGGGCGCTCACCGGCACCAAATCCCCGCTGACGCTGGTTTGCAGCAACGGGCCTTGGGCATCGTCGTGGTCAATGCGCACCACGGTGCGCTCGCCGTCAGCGCGTTGGGTGCGCATGAAGCGAAAGCGGTAAATGCCTTCGATGTGGCAAAAGGGGGACACATGGAACACCTTGGACGCGGTTTGCTCCACCCCCCATTGCGGCGTGGGCAACAAATAGCAATGGCGTTCGCCAAAGGTGTTGTTGACCTCCACCACGATGGCGCGCAGGCTGTGGTCGTTGCGGTGGCAATACCAAAAGCTCACCGGTTTGAAGGCATAGCCCAACACCCGTGGGTAGCAGTGCAGCCAAACCTCGCCATGGGCGTCGTCGATGCCCTCGCGCGCCAGCAACTCCAGCAGCCAGGCCAATGACCCGCCCTCAGCGGCGCTGCGACCATCGCCATGATCGGTGTCGTGAAAGCTCAGCGCGGCGCGCCGGTTCAGCGCCAAAGCCCCGCCGCCATGGGCTAGCAGGTGGCGCATGGGCAGCATCAAAAAATAAGTGGGGTAGGCAAAGGCATGGGCTTGGGGCTTCAAGCGCGCATGGCGCACCTGGCCAAACCCAAGCATGGGGCCGACCGCAGCGGGGGGCGTCCAAGCCAGTTTCATGGCCCCACCCGGCTCACACCCGGCGCTGCCCGGCTCAAGATGCCGCGCGCAGCCGCTTGACCGGCGCGCAGGCCGTCTTCATGAAAACCATAGCCCAGCCAGGCACCGGCATACCAAGTGTGTTGCTGACCTTGCAAGGCCGCCATGTGGCGCTGCGCCTCGATGGCGGCCAGGTCAAACACCGGGTGGTCGTAGGCGTAGCGGCCCAGCACGCAGGCCGGGTCGATCTCGCGCAGCGGGTTGAGCGAGACGATCACCGGCTGATCAAATGGCAGCGGTTGCAATTGGTTGATCCAGTAGTGCAAACACACCTGTTGCTGTTCGCGCTGGGGGCCGGCGCTGCGCTCATAGTTCCAGGCCGCCCAGGCCAGTTTTCGCTGGGGCATCACTGAGGCGTCGGTGTGCAAAACGGCTTCGTTGGGCTGGCTGCGGATGGCTGCCAAGGTGGTGGCTTCTTCTAAGCTGGGCTGGGCCAGCAAGGCCAGGGCTTGGTCGGCATGGCAGGCCAGAATCACGTGGTCAAACGTTTCGGGGCCGGCGTCGGTGAACACCCGCACGCCTTGGGGGCTGCGCTCAATGCGCCGCACCGGGGTGTGCAAACGCTTGTCGTCGATGCGCTCGGTGATGCGCGCCACATACTGCCTTGCACCGCCGCGCACGGTGTGCCAGCGCGGTCGGTTGTTGACCTGGATGAGGCCATGGTTGTGGCAAAAGCGGATCAAGGTGGCCACCGGAAAGCGCAGCATTTGATCGGTCGGGCAGCTCCAGATGCAGCCCAACATGGGCAGCAAATACCAGTCTCGAAAAACCGTGCCAAACTGGTGGGCAGCCAAAAAATCTTCCAAAGGCTGCTGCAACTGGGCGTCTTGCCCTTGCTCGGCCAGGCTGCTGGCCAGGGTGTTGAAGCGCAGCACATCGCGCAGCATGGCCCAAAAGCGCGGGCGCAGCAGGTTGCTGCGCTGGGCAAACACGGTGTTCAGGTTGGCCCCATTCCACTCCAGGCCTGAGCGGCCGTCGGGGCGCGGCACTTGCACCGAAAACGACATGTCCGAGGCCGCGCTGGTCACGCCCAATTCGGCCAGCAAGGCGATCAATCCTGGGTAGGTGCGCTCATTGAAGACCAAAAAACCGGTGTCCACCCCATGTGTGGTGGGTTGGCCGGCGCTGGGCAAGGTCACGTCCACCGTGTGGGTGTGGCCGCCAAAGTAGTCACCCGCCTCGAACAGGCTGAGCTGGGCTTGGCCATGCAGGGCGTGGGCCGCACTCAAGCCGGCAATGCCAGAACCAACGATCGCAACTTTCATGGGGTGTGTGCACCAACAAGGGCAGGGGGCTGAAGAGGCCCGCCAATGTGGGTATTTTGGCGAAAAGTGTCAGGGCAGCTTGACATTGAGCTGCTTTTCCACTTCGGCAACAAAGTTTTTGTCCTGGGGGCCGGTCATGCTGTTGAAGGCCACGGCATGGGTGCCGTCGCGGGCGATCACATATTTATAGAAGTTCCAACGCGGGCGGGTGCCGGTGAGCTCGCTCAATTGCTTGAACAAGGGCACCGCCTGGGCGCCGGTGACGCTGGTTTTGCTGAACATGGGGAACTTCACCCCAAAGGTGTTTTCGCAAAAGTCGGCGATCTTTTGGTTCGACTCGGGCTCTTGAGAAAAGTCGTTGGACGGAAAGCCCAGCACCACCAATCCACGCCCTTTGTAGCGCGCGTGCAAATCTTCCAAACCTTTGTATTGCGGTGTGAAACCGCAAAAACTGGCGGTGTTGACGACCACCACCACTTGGCCGGCGTACTGGCACAGGGATTGGGGCTTTTCGTCTTGCAGCCGATCGTGGGTGTGGCGCAGCAGGCGCGGGCAGGTGGCGTTGGGGCTGGCCTGGGCGCTGGGGACAACGGCGGGGCTAGGGGTTTGGGCCAAAGCGGGTTGCAACCACACCGCCACGGTTGCGGCGCACAGCAACAGGGCCAAGGCAGCCCGGGCCAGGGGGCGCGTTGCGGGCATGGGTCGGAGCAGGTTCATGGCGGGGTCCAGTGGGGAGAGGAGGAGAATGGGGGCTTGCGGGCGCTGCAGCCTGTTCAGGCCAATCAGTCTAGACTTGATTTTTGGCCCCAGTTGGGGGATGATGCACCAAACTGGTTTGATTGTCTAGGACAATTGGGCCATTACAAGGCCACCCACAAGGACATTGCTGCATGAACTTTCGCGCCCAACATGAGCCCTTGACCATGTCCATCGCCGGTGTGGAGCGCGATACCGGCCTGGCCAAAGACACCTTGCGCGTGTGGGAGCGACGCTACGGTTTTCCGCAGCCTGGGCGCGATGCCTTTGGCGAGCGTGCCTACACCTTGTCCGATGTGGAAAAGCTGCGCGTCATCAAAAGACTGCTCGACCAGGGCCACCGCCCCGGGCGCATCGTGGCTTTGCCCATTGAGGAGTTGCAACGCTTGAGCCAGGGCATGTCGGGTGAGCGCGTCCACTGGGTGGCCCAAACGGACGAGGGCGAGGCCGAGGTCGATTTGCGCGACTTCATGCAAATGATCAAAGAGCACCGGGCCGAGGATTTGCGCCGGGCCTTCAGCCAAGCGGCCATCACCCTGGGGCTGACGCGGTTTGTCACCGAAGTGGTGGCCCCTTTGAATGTGATGGTGGGTGAAGCCTGGTTGCGCGGCGCGCTCGAGGTGTTTGAGGAGCACCTCTACACCGAGTCGGTCACCACCGTCATCCGCCATGCCATTGGCAGCGTGCCCGAACAAGGCCAACACAGCACCCCCAAGGTGTTGCTCACCACCTTTCCCCAAGAGTCGCATGCGGTGGGCTTGTTGATGGCCCAAAGCATCATGGCCATTGAGGGCTGCCGCTGCGTGTCCTTGGGAATTCAAACCCCGTTGCGCGACATTGTGTTGGCGGCCAAAGCCCACCAAGTGGATGTGGTGGCGCTCAGTTGCAGCATGAGCATGAACCCCAACCAAGTGGTGGATGGTTTGCAAGAGTTGCGCAGCATGTTGCCCGAACACATGGTGATTTGGGCCGGTGGCAGCTCACCCGCTTTGCGCCGGCGCGAAATCCCTGGCATGGTCCCCTTGACCCAACTCGGCGACATCGCGCAAGAAGTGCGCAAATGGCGCGCCGCCCATGTACCCAAAGCCACCCAGCGTTAATCCAAGTCGCACCAGTCTTCCCAGAGCCAACGTTGGTTGCTCACCAGCGCAAGGTGCGCAACCATGTGGCATCTTCGCTTTGACACCATGCAGCGTTTAGGCGGTCAAGCGCCACCGGCCTGACAATGCTTTCGCCACGAGTGGTGCAAACATTGGCAGCGCATCCCTAGAATCGCGCCCATGGATGAACCCGATTTTTTGACCAAATGCGTGGCCCCGGACCAGGCTGCCTCTGCGGTGCAGGTCTTGCGCGTGCGCGGGCCGGTGGTCTTCACCAATGGGGTGTTCGATGTGCTGCACCGGGGCCATGTGACGTATTTGGCCCAAGCCCGCAGCTTGGGCGCCAGCTTGGTGGTGGCCCTCAACACCGACGCCTCGGCGCGGCGCTTGGGCAAAGGCGCTGACCGCCCGTTGAACCGCGAGGCCGACCGCGTTTGTTTGATCGCCGCGCTGGCCTCGGTGGATTTGGTGACTTGGTTTGATGAAGACACACCGCTGCAACTGATTGAAACCCTGCGCCCGGATGTGCTGGTCAAGGGGGGGGATTACGACATGGCCACCTTGGCCGAAACCCATGCCATGGCCCGTTGGGGCGGCACGGCCTTGGCCATCCCCTTTGTGTCGGGTTTTTCCACCACGGCCTTGGTGCAGAAAATTCGCCAAACCCGCTGAGCCTGGCCGGACAGCCCGCGCTGCTGGCCGGTGAAACAAGCCAGACACATCGCTTGGTGTGGGCCTCTTGGAGAAGCTGGCCTCCGCGTCAAGGACAGATGTGACCGCGCCGCAACCGCCTCAAGGTGCACAGGTGGGCTGGGACCCCACACCCCCCAAGGTGCAGGCCCACAAGCCTTCGATGGCCAGCCGCTCGGCGGCCACGCTGTCAGGTTCAATCTGGGTCGGGGCTTCATCCAAACGGGCACGGTGCTGCAAACGGCGCAAACTGCGATAAGCGCGGGCCGCGGTTTGGCCCACGCCCGCGGGCAGCAAGCCCACCGCCTCGGCATGCTGCAGCAAGGCGATGTTGCCCACATTGGCGCGCAAGCCGGGGTGGACTTGGCCGAGGCCGAGCACCAAAAACTGCACCGCAAACTCCGCGTCCACCATGCCGCCCGGGCCATGCTTGACATCGAAAAGGCCTGCCCGCGCCGGTCGCGCGTGGCGCAGTTTTTCGCGCATGGCGGTGATCTCTTGGGCTAAGGCGGCCAGGTCGCGCGGGGCGCAAATGACTTGCTCGCGCACCGCTTCAAAGCGCGCTTGAAAGTCGGCCTGGCCCACGCAAAAGCGCGCCCGCGTCATCGCCTGGTGTTCCCAGGTCCAAGCGGTGTTGCTGCCGCGCTGGGCTTGGTAGTTGGCAAATGACTCAAAGTCACTCACCAGCAGGCCTGAGTTGCCATTGGGCCGCAGCGCGGTGTCAATTTCGTACAAATCACCCTCGGCAGTTTTGACCGTCAGCCAATGAATGATTTTGCGCACGTACAAGGCATACACCTCACCGGCTTGATCGTGCGCGTCGTCGTACACAAACACAATGTCCAAATCGCTGCCGTAGCCCAACTCTTTGCCGCCCAACTTGCCGTAGGCCAAGATGGCAAAAGCGGGCGCTTCGCGGTGGCGTTGCTTCAAGCGCTGCCAGACCCATTGCGCGGTCACCCGCAGGATCACATCGGCCAGCGCGCTCAGGTCGTCGGCGACTTGCTCCACCCCCAGGCGGCCCTCGACGTCGCGTGCCAGGATGCGAAAGGTCTCGGCATGGTGGGCGCGGCGCAGCAAGTTCAGCAGGCTTTCCTCGTCGTCTTGGCCCACACCTGCCAGCGCTTGTTGCCGCTCGTTGAGGCTGCGCTGCATCTCGGCGGGGTCAAAGCGTTCCATCAACAAGGCCGGGCTGGCCAACTCGTCGATCACCCCGGGGTGTTGCAGCAAATAGCGCGCGGTCCAACGCGCCGCTCCCAGCAAGCGCAGCAGTTGCTGGTGCACTTGGGGGCGCTCGAGCAACAGCGCCAAATAGCTTTCGCGGCGCAGCAAGGGCTCGATCCAATCGCACCACCGCAGCGCAGCGGTTTCGCTGATGCTGCCCTCTTGGGTCCATTGGTGGGTGCGCTTGATCAGTTTGACCAAGCGCTGGCGGCCGTCTTCGCGCAAGGCCCGCACCCGCGGGTGCTCGGGCCACTCCCGCACCCG
>CAMDLJ010000125.1 GCA_945901665.1 Bordetella parapertussis
TGGATGGTGATGGTGGGCATGCCCACTGATTCGAGCGCGATGTGGTGGCCCCAATGCGGGTTGTCGGTGGCGTTTTTCAGTTTGTCTTGTGTGCTGGCCCAGCTGTAGCGGTATGGGGACTCGGGCGCCGTCTGGGTGATGGGCTCAAAGCCCAGCGGGTGCTCCTCAAAAAACACGGTTTCCAGCCGGCGCGTCAAGGGCAGGTCCAGGCAATCAAACCAATGGGCTTGCGCGTCGCCCTCGTGGCCGTGGCCGTGCCAACTGCCGCCGGGGGTGAGCACGATGTCGCCGGTTTCCATGGGGTGCTTGTGGCCATTGACCACCGAATATGCGCCACGCGCATCCAAGATAACACGCATGGCGTGGGTGGCGTGGCGATGCGAGCGGGCCTTTTCACCGGGCAAGATGGATTGATAAGCGCAGATCAAGGTGTTCAAAGTTTCCACATCATGGCCCGCGCGGGGGTTGACCATGATGGTGTTGCGCCGCTCGGCCAGCTCGGTGTCGATCAAGCGCCCCGCCGACAGCATGGCCGCGTGCACTTGGGCGTAACGCCAGTGGCCGGGGTCGTACTCAGAGTGCATCTCTGGGGTGAACAAGGGTCGCGATTGCTTTTCCCAACCGGGCACCAGGTGGCGGGCTTTGAGTTCGCTGCGCAGGTCGTCGAGGCTTTGAAGTTGGTCCAAGGCGTGCATGGGGTGGGTCCTTTGTGATGGGAGCGTGGCGCTCAATCGTCGGCGCTGGCTTTGCCGCTGCGCAAGGCCTTGACGCTGCCGCGCAGGCGCTTGGTATTGAGCCTTTGCTGCTGCGAGCTGCGGGTGGGGCGGGTGGCGCGGCGCGCTTTGGGCACATGGCTGGCTTGTTCCAACAGTTCGTGCAAGCGGCTGAAGGCCTCCATGCGGTTCATGTCTTGGCTGCGGTGGTTTTGCGCTTTGATCACCACCACCCCGGCGCGGGTGATGCGCGCATCGGCCAAGGCCAACATGCGCTGCTTCACGTCGTCGGGCAATGAGGAGGCGGCAATGTCAAAGCGCAAATGGATGGCGCTCGATACCTTGTTGACGTTTTGCCCGCCCGCACCTTGGGCCCGCACCGCGGTGACGGTGACTTCGGATTCGTCAATGGACAAGGGCATGGTTTGAGGCTTTGGGGATGGCTGCCCCCATCTTAAGGGCGCACGCCCTGCCCAGCGCCATCACTGTCCGCCGATGACGCCCGTGATGATGTTGAGCCGGTTGGTGCCTTCGCGAATGCCCACCGAGCCCTCAAAGCCCAAAGCGTCATCGTAATAAGGCGCCATCCAGCCCCATTTGTTGACCGCGCTGATGGGACTGAAAAACAAGTCCACCCGGTTCGAGGGCCGCGTCCACAACAACACCGATCCACCCGATTTGATCCAGCAGGTGCCAATGGGCAATTGCCGGCCATTGGGGCTGGTGCCGCCCATGCGCAAACTGACGGGAAAGTTTTTGTCGCCCGGCTGGTGGTTGTGCCAGCCCTCTCCGGGCACCTTGGGGTAGTAGCCGTCGTCGCCGGTGTTCATGATGCCGTCGCGCCCAGCCGTACCGGTGTATTGCAAGCTGGCCTCATTGCCAATGAAGCTGAAAAACACGGTGGGCGCTTGTTGCGGGCCAAACACCAGCTCCAAATAAGTCCCCGGCAAGCCCACATAGTGCAAGTACATGGCGTTGCCCACAAACCCAGGCATGGATTTGCTCTCGGCCGGTGACTTGCGTGCGGCAATGCGCAGGCTCACGCCTTCGTGTTGTCGGTGCCGCAACCAAAGGTCGGCTTTGGGTGAGTAACTTTCGTCCCAATACTCGCTCAAACTGGCGGCGATGTACTCGGGCTGACCCGCAGAGGTTTTGGACAAGGCAAAGTCACCCAAAGGCGAGCCACCCCGGTTGGCAAACGCGCTGTCGTAAAACCAACCAAATTTGTTATTGGGCTTGGCGTAGACATCGGCCCACAGGTTGCCCGGCAGCGCTGTGCGCGAGCCCGTCATGGTGGCGGTTTGGGACGCACAGGTGGTGGACGGTTTGGTGTCCGAGTCGAATGAGCCCAGTTTGGAGACCGTCTTGTCCATCTCGGCCAACAAGTTTTTGGCCAGGTCTTCGACCGCTGCCTCGGGGGTGATGGCCACCTGCACACCCGTGAGTTGCTGGTTGGCCAAGAGGAATTTTTTGACCATCGGGTCGATCACAAAGTCGCCGGTCTCTTGGTTGAAATTGATGGTGGTTTCACTCAATTTAATGACTTGCTCCACCCCATTGATGTCGGTGTAGACCACGTCAGCGGGGACGACATCATTCCATTTTTGTTCAATGGGGTCATATTCTTTGCCCAACAATCGTTTATCGATCAGCAGGCCATTGGCGGTGTTGCCATCCACATCCAAGGATTGCAAAAAATAAGCCATGTTGGCCACTTTGGGGTCGCTCAAGTCGGCGCCGGCCAAGGTCAGCGGGGTCACCAGCGCTGATGCGGGAACGGTGGGAAACACCACTTTGCCAATGCTGAAGGTGACACTTTCGCCCTCGACATATGAAAACTCGCCGCTCATGCCGGTGAAGCCTTTGTGGGTGGCGGTTTCGTAATAAACCCCGATCACCGCGCTGTCAATGAAGCGGCCTTGTTTGACCACGGCGGCGGCGGGCAAGTTGGCGCTGCTGGTGGTGAACCCCGGAGCGGGCGGACTGCCGCCGCCTCCCCCGCCCCCACAAGCGGTCAGGCACAGGGCCACCAAGGCTTGCAGCCAAGGTCTGCACCATCGGTGCAAAGGTTTGCTCAAAAAGATCCACATGCGGGCTGAGGTCCGGTGTCGGTATCGCGTTGTCAAGCCCTGCGCACCAGTTCAGCGCGCAGGGGGTGTGCCACATGATCGGCCCGAGCCGGGCAAACTTGACCGGCTCAGGCTTTTCAGGGCCTGGTTTGCGTGGTCAATTCTCGCCACCGGGCCATCCCATGCTGGCCGTGGTGTTTAATCCCCACCCGCTCCTCACCCCACAATTTGAGCAAATCAAATCCGCATCTGAGGGGGGCGCACCAGCATGGGGGCATTAAAACGCCTCTTTTTCCGCTTCCAAGTAGGCCAGGCTGATGTACTTGCCGATGTTGTTGGCAAAGCCTTGCATGGTGGGTGCGCGCTCGGCCACGCGCGGGTCGGCCAGCACCAGGGCTCTAGCTTGGGCCTCGGTCTGGTTGTCTTTGACAGCTTGCAAACACGGCTCCCAAATGCCGGCCAAAAATCGCGTGTAGCGCGCCAGCAAGTCGCGCGCGGGTTGGCCGTGGCCGGGCAGCCACAGCTGATCACCCGCCTGTTCGGCCAAGGCTTTGCAATAGGCAAAGCTGCCCACATAGGTGCCGTCGTCCATGTTGGCAATGCGGTTGCCCATCACCACATCGCCCACAGCGGTGACGCCCTCCTCCATGACCTGCACCGACAAATCGGCCGGGGTGTGGGCCGGGCCGTGGTGGTGCATTTTGAAGTGCACATCGCCAATGGCGATGGTTTGCCCCGGCGTGACGCTGCGGTTGGGCGGCACGATTTGGGTGCCTGCGGTGGACTGGTTGGTCCAGCGCTCCAGCAAGGCGCGCCAGGCATTGCCCTCAACGCCCTTGATGGCTTCAATGGTTTTGGGCAAAGCGTAAATGGGCAAATCAGGCCCCTGGGCCAAGGCAAACGCATGGTTGCCCAACCAATGGTCACCATGGAAGTGGCTGTTGAACACCGCCACCACCGGCAAGGGGGTGACGCTGCGGATCACGCGCAAGGCCATTTGGCCAATTTGCAAGGAGCTGCCCGAGTCCAAAATCACCACGCCCGCCGAGGTAACGACAAAGCAAACGTTGGACATCATGCCGCGGTTCTCTGGCGTGGGAAAGCCATCGGGCGCGTAAATCATCCACACCCGGGGCGAGATGCGTTGGGGCGCGATGTCGGGCACCGGTGCGCCGGTGATGAAGTCTTGCGCTTGCTGCGCCAGCAAATGCACATCGGGCCACAAGCCGGCCACGGGCAAAGACAGGGCCGCCGCACTGAGCCAACGCCGGCGTGACATCACCGCTGAGGTTTGGTTCGTCATGGTGCTGCCTGGAGGCTGGCGATCTGGCGCTTAAAGGGGGTTCAAGCGTGCCCAGGGTTGGGCAAGCCACTGGTGATGGTGGGCGTGTTGATCTGGCGCGGTTTGACACGCCCGCCTTGCGCCTTGAGCCACTGCTCCACCAGTGTCCACACCTGCGGGTTGCCTTGGCTGCGCGCTTCTTCGGCCACCGGGGCCCAGCCGGCCACTTTGTAGTTTTTGTCCGCCTGAATGGGTTGGCCTTTGAGCCGCATATCGCCAATGCGCGAACCCATTTTGGCCAGCGGGTCCAGACTGAACTGCATGCCACCCACGCGAACCATGTCGCCGCCTTGCTGGTAGTAGGGGTCGGGGTTGAACAAGTTGTCGGCCACGTCTTCCAAAATGGTTTTGATGGTCGCGCCGCTGAGCTGGCTGACGGTGGCGAACGAATAGGTGGTGGCCGTCATGTCCATCAGCCATTCGCGGGTGATGGCCTGGCCGGGCAACAAGCTGGTGCCCCAGCGAAAGCCGGGGGAGAAAGCGATCTCCGCGCCTTGCACGTCCATCAAGGCATCCACCAACAATTGGTCACCGCTGCCGTTGAAGTTGCCACGCCGGTACAAGCTGCCTTCGGTCACCGCCAAGGTCTCACCGAGTTGCTGGGCATAGGGGGCGCGCACCCGGTCGATCAAAGCCTGCATGGGCTTGTCGGCGGGCAACATGTTGGCAAACACCGGCAGCAGTTTGTAGCGAAAGTCGGCCACGCGTTGTTGGCGGATGTCCAAATCCAGCACCGCCAAAAACTTGCCGTTGGATCCGGCGTTGGTGACGATGGTCTTGCCCCCCGGGTTGGACACCAAGGTGGCCACGGGCATGCCGTCGTGGGTGTGCCCGCCCATGATGGCGTCGATGCCGCGCACCCGCGAGGCCATCTTCAAGTCCACGTCCATGCCGTTGTGGCTGAGCACCAGCACCACTTGCGCGCCCTTGGCCCGCACCTCGTCAACCATGCTTTGCATGCGCGTGTCTTGGATGCCAAAGGCCCAGTCGGCCACCATATAGCGCGGGTTGGCAATCGGGGTGTAGGGAAAGGCTTGGCCAATGATGGCGCAGGGCACGCCGTTGATTTCGCGCATCACATAGGGCTTGAACACCGGGTCGCCAAAGTCTTGGGTCTGGATGTTTTGGGCGATGAACTCAATTTGACCGGCAAAGTCTTTGTCGACAATTTCTTTCACCCGCTCCATGCCCAGGGTGAACTCCCAGTGGCCGGTCATCACGTCCACACCGAGCAATTTGCACGCGTCCACCATGTCTTGGCCGCGCGTCCACAGCGCCGTGCCCGAGCCCTGCCAGGTGTCGCCGCCGTCAAGCAACAAAGCACCCGGGCGGCTGGCTTTGAGGCGCTTGACCAAGGTGGCCAAATGGGCAAAGCCGCCCACCTTGCCGTAGCGCCTGGCTGACTTGTCAAAGTCCAGGTAAGTCAAGGCATGGGCTTGCGCAGTGCCTGGGCGCAAGCCCGCGGCCTTGAGCAGGTGCTCACCCACCAAATGCGGCAACTGCCCGCGCATGCTGCCCACGCCCATGTTGATGCTGGGCTCGCGAAAGTGGATGGGCAGCAACTGCGCATGGCAGTCGGTCATGTGCAAAAACGACACCTGGCCAAAACGCGGCGCGTCGTACAAGCCCTCGCTGGCGGTGGCCGCATCGGCCTCGGCATAGCGGCCCATGGCCATGCCAGCCACCGCGCCAGCACCCAGGACCTGCATGAATTCGCGCTTGAGGAGGTTCATGGTTAAGCCATCACTGATATATGGGGTTTAAAAAAACCGGGCCAAAGCCCGGTGGAGGTGGTCACCGGTTGACGGGGGACTTGGGGTCGAGTAGCAGGCCGACGATGTCGCGCACCTGGGCTTCGGTCAAGATGCCCATGTGCCCAGCACGGGGCATGTTGGAGCAGGCGTTATAGGCCTTGGCATTCCAAATCTTGCCCCAGG
Organism: Bordetella parapertussis; assembly: GCA_945901665.1. The sequence continues at coordinate 6,062 of CAMDLJ010000125.1, forward strand.
TGTATTCCACGATGGGCTTGGATGCCGCACTGCTGGGGTCGCTCACACCTCGGATCTTGCCGTAGTTGTAGAGGCTGGGGCCAATCGTGCCGTAGGAGATTTCGGCTTTGTCCATCTGATGGCAGTTGTAGCAATTGCCACCGTTGGCCATCTTGGGGTCGTCGGTCCAAGTCAGTCCGCGCCCACTTTGGGCAATGGCTTCGCCGCGCTTCCAGTCGCCCACAAATTGACCATTGCTGGGCCAGCGTATGGTTTTGAGGTTGGTCTCTTCAATCACTTTGGCCACCTTCTCGTCCAGCGGTTGGCCACTGGCATCGGCCTCGCTGCACAAACGGTTGGTGTCGTCGGTTTGCGTCAAGCGCTCGACGTTGACATGGGATTGCGTGCGAAACGAAGCTTTGACGATTTGATCGGTGATTTGGTTCAGCTCCGCCACGCTGGGCAAGTTGGCACAGCCAACCAATGCCAGGGCGGCCACGGCCAAACCAGTCAATCGGGTTTTGTTGTTCATAGTGTGTCTCGGTTTCAGCGCTTGATGGCCGGGGCAATGGAGGCAGCACCTTGGGCATTCACACCCAGGTACACGCTCAGTGCGACGGTGGCGTCGCTGGCAAAGCCAGGGAAGGGAAAGCGCTGTTGGCGGTAGCAATCGTTCAAACGCTGCTGCATGCCCCACATCTGCCCGTTGGAGACGCGGTAGGCCGGCCAAGCGGCAAAGCCGATGCCGTCACCGGGGTTTTTGGTCAATAGGGGCAGGTCTTGCAAGCGGATGCGCTTGCCTTCTTCGCCGTGGCACGAGGCACAAGAAAAGTCGTGTGTGCCACCGCGCATGAAGAACAAGCGCTTGCCCACTTCGTACATCACCCGCTCTTGGGCGTGCGACTGGGACAAATTGAACTTCATGCCCTTGGACTCGGCCGCAACCCAAGTGGCCAAGGCGGTGAGGTTGGCCATTTCGCCGCTGCCGAAATTGGTTTTGGCGATGGCCTGCGCATCAAAGCCTTGCAGGGTTTGCATGCAGGTGAGCAAGCGCGACTCCAGGTCTTGCACCTTGCCGGTGTCGGCAAAGTATTTGGGCAAGCTGACAAACACGCCTTTGATGACGCCCGGTCCTTGACCCAAATCACAAGCCTCGAGGCTGGCTTTTTTGGGGCCGCGTTTTTGCTTCCACAGGTCTTCACCCTTGGCCTCGAACAAATCAGCCGGGTTGCCGTCTTGCAACATGGCCCGGTATTCGTCAATGCCTTGGCTGGCGGTTTTTTGGGCCAGCACCGGTG